>DAINSL010000010.1:17307-53498 GCA_036741335.1 Nocardioides sp.
CCCACCGGGCAGCTCGCTGACACGCCGGGACCGCCCCGCCAGGCAGGCGAGGCGATCCAGGTCGGGTGTGACGTCCGGCACCTAGTCGGTGAAGGCGGCGACGACATCCGGATCGATCGTGTGCTTCGGCCCGGTGAACCAGTGCTTGACCGACACGTGCCAGTAGATGGTCAGCAGGACCAGCGCCACGGGCACCACGATGATCGCGTAGTTCACGTACTTCCAGGCGAAGCCGTCGTTCCACCAGATGCCGACGGTGGAGGTGGGCAGCAGCCCGACGATCGACATGATCACGATCTCGACCACGGCGATCGGGTTCATCCACTTGTACTTCGACCCGTTGGTCCACGAGCCGACCTCGAACCGCGACCCGTGCCGCCAGCGCAGGTAGATCGGGATGGCGAAGGCGAGGTAGAGCCCGATCACACCGATGGACACGACCGCGAAGAACGCGATCGGCACGGGGAACCCGTTGATGTCCACCTTGATCAGTGCCGGGAGTGTCAGGACCAGCGCGATCACCGCGGAGGCGATCACCGCGTTGACCGGGACCCGGGTCGAGCTCAGCTTGGCGAAGTGCTTGGCACCGGGCATGGCGCCGTCGCGGCTGAACGCGAAGAACATCCGGCTCGTGCTGGTCATGCAGGCCACCGTGCAGAAGAACTGACCGGCGGTGGAGATGAACACCACGAGCCCTGCCACGTGCGGCGTGAGCGCCTGACCGAAGATCAGGAAGACGCTGCCGCCACCCGACGTGACGCCGGCCTTGTCCTGCACCGCGAACAAGAAGGAGAGCAGCAGGATGTATCCACCGATGCCGGAGTAGAGGATCGACCGCCAGATGCCCTTGGCGGCCCCGGTCGAGGCGGCCTGGGTCTCTTCGGAGAGGTGGGCGGTGGCGTCGTACCCGGTGATCGTGTACTGCGTCAGGATCCCGGAGAGCGGCAGTATATAGAGGAAGAAGCCCATGCCGTGCGTCTTCCCACCGAAGAGTCCTGTGTTGTTCACGGTGCCCCCGAACACCTCACCCAACGAGGCGTGGCCGGCGCCGTCCTTGAGGAAGAACCACAGGATCAGCACCACGATCGCGGCGCCCGCGACATGCCACCAGACCGAGATGTTGTTCAGCACCGCCAGCAGGTGGCTGGAGAAGATGTTCAACAGAGCGGCGAGCACGAGGATGATCACGAACTCGATGAACACCCGGGTCAGCGAGTAGTTGGTCACCCACGACGAGCTGAAGTAGCCGACGAAGGCGTCGAAGAACGTTGCGCAGCCGTAGGCCACCGACGCCACGATCGCGACCAGGCCGATCAGGTTGAGCCAGCCGGTGAAGAAGCCGGCCGCGGGACCTCCGAGCTTCGAGGCCCACCAGTAGATGCCGCCCGAGGTCGGGTACGCCGACACCAGCTCGGACATGCACAGGCCGATGATCAGGATGAACACCGTGAGGATCGGCCAGCCCCACGCGATGGCGGCTGGTCCGCCGTTGTTCCAGCCGAGGGCGAAGCTGGTGAAACAGCCGGCCAGGATGGAGATGATCGAGAAGGAGATCGCGAAGTTCGAGAACCCCGACCAGGAGCGGTTGAGGTCCTGGCTGTACCCGAGCTTGGCCAGCTGCTTCTCGTCGTCGGTCAGTTCGGCGACGGGCGCAGATTCGTGTGAATCGGGCATGGGCAGACCCTTTCAGGACGGAACCGGTTGCCGGGAGGCTAGCCCCGTTCTGATTCCGTCGTCCATAGTCCAACCGCTATTCGGTATGAACCCAGACCATTGACAGTTTCCAGCCCGGTGCCAGACTGACCCCCGTGACCGCCCAGCCGCTCCCGCAGCTCGCGGAGACGGTGTTGCGTCCGGTGCGCGGTCATCACGCCTTCGAGGCCTGCGTCGAGCAGCTGGCCACGGCCATCCGGCTCGGCGTGCACCCGAACGGTTCGACGCTGCCGTCCGAGCGCGAAATGGCCGCGCGGCTGGGTGTCTCGCGGGCCACCGTGCGTGAGGCGATCACCGCGCTCCGTACCGCGGGCATGGTCGAGACCCGGCGTGGCCGAGCCGGCGGCAGCGTCGTCACCTACTCGCCGCGCCGGCCGATGGCCCGATCGCGTGGCCACTCCCCCGAGGAGCTGTCCGGGTGGCTTGACTCGCTGGCGTTCCGACGGGTCGTCGAGCCGGGAGCGGCCGCGACAGCCGCGGCGATGGACCTCGCCCAGGAGCACCGCAACCTGCTGGAGCTGGCCCACGAGGGGGTCCGCAGAGCCTCCGGCTCGGCCACGCACCGGCAGGCGGACAGCCAGTTCCACCTCGCCTTCGCCTCGGTGACCGGGTCTGCGTTGATCATCGAGGCCGTGACCCGGGTGCAGTCGACGCTCCACGACATGCTGCTCCAGATCCCTGTGTACGACGTGAACATCGCGCACTCAAACCAGCAGCACGAGCTGCTGCTGCGCGCCGTGCTCGAGGGTCATGCCGACCGGGCCCGCCGGGTCATGGAAGAACACTGCGACGACACCGCTGCGCTGCTGCGCGGCCTGCTCGGTTGAGGAGAACCTGATGCCGCCCAACGACCGCTACCTCGCCCTGGACGACCTGCGTGAACGGATCGACCGGGGCGAGATCGACACCGTCGTGCTCGCCTTCACCGACATGCAGGGGCGGCTCCAGGGCAAGCGGTTGCACGCGCGCTACTTCCTCGACGTGGCGCTTGAGGCCGGCACCGAAGGGTGCAACTACCTGCTCGCGGTCGACATCGACATGAACACGGTCGGCGGCTACGCCATCTCCTCGTGGGAGAAGGGGTACGGCGACATGGAGTTCGTGCCCGACTACGACACGATCCGGCTGCTCCCCCACCTGCCCGGCAGCGCCCTCGTGCAGTGCGACCTGGTCTGGCTCGACCATCAGCCGGTGAGCCAGTCGCCGCGCACGATCCTCCAGGCCCAGCTCGACCGCGTGGCGGAGCGCGGGATGGTGGCGTTGGCCGGCACCGAGCTGGAGTTCATCGCCTTCGACACGCCGTACGAGGAGGCGCACGACCGCCGGTGGCGCGACCTCACGCCTGTCAACCAGTACAACGTGGACTACTCCATCCTCGGGACGACCCGAGCGGAGCCGCTGCTGCGCGACCTGCGCAACCACATGTACGCCGCGGGCCTCGACGTCGAGGGCGCGAAGGGCGAGTGCAACTTCGGCCAGCACGAGGTGGGCTTCCTGTATGCCGACGCGATGGTCACCGCCGACAACCACAGCGTGTACAAGACGATGGCCAAGGAGATCGCCGCCCAGCACGGGCAGTCGCTCACGTTCATGGCGAAGTACGACCAGCGCGAGGGCAACTCGTGCCACATCCACCTCTCGCTGCGCGGCGCCGACGGGAAGGTCGTCTTCTGGGACGGCTCGTCGGGTCAGGGGGGCCGCACGACGCTCTACGACCGGTTCATCGCCGGGGTGCTGGCCACGATGAACGACTTCACCCTGCTCTACGCGCCCAACGTCAACTCCTACAAGCGGTTCGCGGCCGGGTCGTTCGCCCCCACCGCGATCGCCTGGGGCCTGGACAACCGCACCTGTGCGGTCCGGCTGGTCGGCCATGGCCCGAGCGCCCGGATGGAGAACCGCCTGCCCGGCGGCGACGTGAACCCCTATCTCGCCCTGGCCGCGATGGTGGCCGGCGGGCTGCACGGCATCGAGCAGGAGCTGGAGCTCGAGGACGAGCTGGTCGGCAACGCCTACGCATCCGACAAGGCGCAGGTGCCCCACACCCTGCACGCGGCGCGGGACGCCTTCCACGGCTCGGCCCTGGCCCGCCAGGCATTCGGCGACGACGTCGTCGACCACTACACGAACATGGCCGACGTCGAGCTGTCCGCCTTCGACGCGGCGGTGACCGACTGGGAGCTCGCCCGCAGCTTCGAGAGGATGTAATGCACCCCACGACGTTCTTCTCCTCCCCCGCTTCGCTCCTCCGTCGAACAACGCCGCGGGGACCCCGCAGGTCTCGGGGCTGATGTGGGGATGACTGTGCTGATTAACCCGGTGACCGCGGAGGCGTTCACCGAGGTGCCGTCCAGCGATGCCGCCGACACCGACGCGGCCATCGAGCGTGCGCACGAGGCCTTCCTCACCTGGCGGGCCGTGACACCCGGCGAGCGCGCCCGGCTGCTGCGTTCGTTCGCATCGGTCGTCGACGCGCACCTCGACGAGCTCGCCGGGTTGGAGGTCACCAACGCAGGCCACACGATCGGCAACGCCCGCTGGGAAGCCGGAAACGTGCGCGACTGCCTGAACTACTACTCCGCCGCGCCGGAGCGGCTCTTCGGCCGACAGATCCCGGTGCCCGGTGGTCTCGACCTCACCTTCCACGAACCGCTCGGCGTGGTCGGGGTGATCGTCCCCTGGAACTTCCCCATGCCCATCGCGGGCTGGGGCTTCGCCCCGGCTCTGGCCGCGGGCAACGCGGTGGTGCTCAAGCCCGCCGAGATCACGCCACTCACCGCGATCCGGATCGGCGAGCTCGCGCTCGAGGCCGGGCTGCCACCGGGAGTGCTGACCGTGATCCCGGGCAAGGGCTCGGTCGTGGGTCAGCGCTTCGTCAGGCACCCGCTGGTGCGCAAGATCTGCTTCACCGGGTCGACCGAGGTCGGCAAGCAGATCATGGCCGGCTGCGCGGACCAGGTGAAGAAGGTGACCCTCGAGCTCGGCGGCAAGAGCGCGAACATCGTGTTCGCCGACACGGACGTGGCCGCGGCCGCGGCCAGCGCGCCGCACGCCGTGTTCGACAACGCCGGCCAGGACTGCTGCGCCCGCTCGCGGATCCTGGTCGAGCGGTCGGCGTACGACGAGTTCGTCGGCCGCCTGGAGACCGCGGTCCGCGACCTGCGGGTCAAGGACCCGGCCGAGGAGGACAGCGAGATGGGTCCTCTGGTGTCGTCGGTCCAACGTGCCTCCGTCCAGCGCTACCTCGACGGCACGACGGTCGCGTTCACGGGCTCGGCGCCGGAGGGCCCCGGCTGGTGGCTGCCGCCGACGGTCGTCGAGTCGCACGACACGAGTGAGGCGATCTGGCGCGAGGAGGTGTTCGGTCCGGTCGTGGCGGTGATGCCCTTCGACGACGAGGAGCATGCGGTGGCGCTGGCCAACGACAGCGACTACGGCCTGTCGGGGTCGATCTTCACCTCCGACCTCGGTTGCGGTCTGCGGGTTGCGCGCGGTGTCGAGGCGGGCAACCTGAGCGTCAACTCGCACTCCAGCGTGCGGTACTGGACGCCGTTCGGCGGATACAAGCAGTCCGGGCTGGGGCGCGAGCTCGGCCCCGACGCGCCGTATGCCTTCACCGAGGAGAAGAACGTCTTCATCGCCCACTAGGAAGGGATGACAACCGACATGGCAGGACGCATCGAGGGCAAGGTGGCCGTCGTGACCGGCGGCTGCTCGGGCATCGGCCTTGCCACCGTCCGGCGCTTCGTCGAGGAGGGGGCGCGAGTCGTCATCGGCGACATCGACGACGAACGCGGCCACACCCTGGTCGGTGAGCTCGGGGGCGACGACGTCGCGTCGTACGTGCACGTCGACGTGACCAGCAAGGACGAGGTCGACGCAATGTTCGCCCACGCCAAGCAGCGGTACGGCGCCGTCGACATCGCCTTCAACAACGCCGGGATCTCACCGCCGGACGACGACTCGATCCTGGACACCGAGCTCGACGCGTGGCGGCGCGTTCAGGAGGTCAACCTGACCAGCGTCTACTTGTGCTGCCGGGCCGCGCTCCCCTACATGCTGGAGCAGAAGTCCGGCTCCATCATCAACACCGCGTCGTTCGTCGCGGTGATGGGCGCGGCCACGTCGCAGATCTCCTACTCGGCCTCGAAGGGTGGCGTGCTGGCGATGAGCCGGGAGCTCGGCGTGCAGTTCGCCCGAGAGGGTGTGCGGGTGAACGCACTCTGCCCGGGACCCGTCAACACGCCGATGCTCAAGGAGCTGTTCGCCAAGGACGCCGAGCGGGCAGCCCGCCGGATGGTGCACGTGCCGATGGGCCGCTTCGCCGAGCCCGAGGAGATGGCCAACGCCGTGCTGTTCCTCGCCTCCGACGAGTCGTCGTTCATCACGGCCAACACGTTCCTGGTCGACGGTGGGATCTCCGGTGCCTATGTCACCCCACTCTGACCTGCCCCTGATCGGGATCACCACCTATCGCGAGCAGTCGCGCTGGGGGGTCTGGGACTCCGTGGCCGACGTGCTGCACGCGCAGTACGCCGACGCGGTGCTGGCCGCCGGAGGCATCCCGGTCCTGCTGGCGCCCGTCACCGGGTCCTACGCGGTGGCCGCAGCGGTGGTGTCGCGGATCGACGGCCTCGTGGTCAGCGGCGGTGCCGACGTCGACCCGGGTCGCTACGGCGAGGACCCGCACCCGCGTACGACGAGCTGGCGCGAGGACCGCGACGCCTGGGAGAGCGCCCTGCTCCGGGCGGCCGACGCGACCGGACTGCCCACCCTCGGCGTGTGCCGGGGCATGCAGCTGATGGCGGTCGCGGCGGGCGGTGCCCTGATCCAGCACACCCCCGAGGTGGTCGGGCACGAGGGCCACAACCCCGGGGGTCCCGAGTTCGGTACGACCGGGGTCGCCACCGCAGCGGGATCGCGCCTCGCCTCGCTGGTGGGTGACCACGTCGAGGTCGGCTGCCATCACCACCAGACCGTCGCGTCCCACCCCGGCTTCGACGCCACGGCGTGGGCGGAAGACGGATCCCTGGAAGCCATGGAGCGTCCGGGCCCTCGCTTCTGCCTCGCCGTCCAGTGGCACCCCGAGGTCGGCGAGGACGCCCAGCTGTTCGCCGGGCTCGTCGCGGCGGCCGCTGCAAGAATGGGGGCATGAGCGCTCGCAGGGACGTCCTCGGAGCGCCGTACACGGTCGAGACGATCGAGCTTCCCGACGACGACGAGGGACCGGTCGTCGCCATGCTGGTCCGACGACCCGCCGGGAAGCGCACCGGGCGCGCCGTGTTGCACGTGCACGGCTTCGCCGACTACTTCTTCCAGACCGCGTACGCCGAGTGGTGGAACGCGCGCGGCTACGACTTCTACGCCCTCGACCTGCGCAAGTACGGTCGCTCGCTGCTCCCCCACCAGACCCCGAACTTCACCACCGACCTGCACGACTACTTCCCGGAGCTCGACGCCGCCTGGGACCGCGTCGCGCGCGGCCACTCCCACGTCGTGCTGAGCGGGCACTCGACCGGGGGCCTCACCGTGTCGTTGTGGGCGAACCCGCGACGGATACCCGCACGGGCGGCGGTGCTGAACGCTCCGTGGCTGGATCTGCCCGGCTCGCCGGTGCTGCGGCACGTCGTCACGCCGGCGGTGAGCCGGCTGGCGCGGCGTACGCCCAAGCGGGTCATCCCGCGCACGGTCACCGGGTTCTATACCCGGAGCCTGCATCGCGACCACGAGGGAGAGTGGGACTTCGACCTCGCCTGGAAGCCGATCGAGTCGTGGCCGGCGTACGCCGGCTGGCTGGCAGCGATCCGCCGCGGCCATGCCGAGGTGCACGCCGGGCTCGACCTGCCCTTCCCCGTGCTGGTGCTGTCCAGCGCCACGTCGGCCAACCCGGCCGAGATGGGCGAGGACGTGCACCTCCATGACATCGTGCTGGATGTGCAGCAGATCCGTCGCTGGTCGACGGCGCTGGGCCGGCATGTCACCTACGTGGGGGTGACGGACGCCCGGCACGACGTCTTCCTCTCCCGGGACGAGCCGCGCGCCCGCGCGTTCGACGAGCTGGACCGCTGGTTGCACGCCTACGTGGACGCGGACCTGCCGGTCAGTCGCTGACCAGGGTCTCCAGGATCTCGCGCGCGTGCTGCATGACGCCCATGTGACCCTCGCCCTCGCGGAGGACCAGAGTGGCCGTCGGTAGGTGCTCGTCGAGCCACCTCCCCCCGACCGGTGGGCACATCGGGTCCTCGTCGCCGTACCAGAGGTGCACCGGCTGCCGGATCGCGTCGAGGTCGATGTCCCACGGACCCACCCACGCCACGTTGTCTCATCCGGCACCGCTCGTGACCCACGTCTGTGCCATGCGCGGAGTGTAGGCGCTCAGCGGAGCAGGAAAACCGCCAGCGCGACCAGCCCGACCAGCACGATGAACACCCGCAGGACGAGCGGCTGGAGACGTCGCCCGACCGTCGCGCCCACCTGGCCGCCGATCACCGAGCCGATCGCGATCAGCGCGACCACGGTCCAGTCGACGTCGGCCACCAGGATGAAGATCACGCCGGCGATCCCGTTGACCAGCCCCGCAAGCACGTTCTTCATGCCGTTGAGCCGCTGCATGGAGTCGGCGATGCCGATGCCGAGCACGCCCACGATGATCACGCTCTGGGCGGCGCCGAAGTACCCGCCGTACACCCCGGCGAGGAGTACGGCGGGCCACACCCACCAGGGGCCGTCCGCGCTGCGGGCACCGTCGCGTCGGGCATCGACCCACGCCGAGAGGCGCGGCTGAAGCACCACGAGCAGCAGGCCGACGACGATCAACGCCGGGACGATCGCGGAGAACGCGCCCGAGGGCAGCCAGAGCAGCAGGACCGCGCCGATCGCGCCGCCGACCACCGACGCGCTCCCGAGCCGGATCGCCCGGCCGCGCTGACCGCGCAGCTCGCGGCGGTAGCCCCACGTACCGGACGCGACACCCGGGACCAGGCCGATCGTGTTGGAGACGTTGGCGGTCACCGGGGGTACGCCGAACGCCAGCAGGGTCGGGAACGTGATCAGCGTTCCCGACCCCACCACGGTGTTGATCGTGCCGGCGGCCAACCCCGCGAGGAGCACCGCCGCCATCTGGATGACGGTCACGTGGCCGGCGGTACCTCCGGCGTACCGGTGTGGGTCCCGGCCTCGGGCGCGGGCGCGTTGCCCTCGGCGTTGCGGCCGGGGTTGGCGGACCGCTCGGCCTCGGCGATGGCGTCCTCGACCGCCTTGTTGGCCTGGGAGAGCTCGGCGTCGAGCGCTCCCGACCCGCGCAGGACCGCCGGCTCGGTCGAGCCCATGTCCACGCGCTTGAGGGGTCCGGCGACCTTCTGCGGGATGCCGGCGATCTCGTGGATCGACGAGCCCAGACCCTCGAGGGCCTTGGTGATCTCCGAGGGGATGACCCACACCTTGTTGGCGTCGCCCTGGGCGATCTTGGGCATCATCTGGAGGTACTGGTAGGCCAGCAGCGACTGGTCCGGCTGCCCGTCGTGGATCGCCTGGAAGACCGTCTGGATCGCCTGGCCCTCACCCTGGGCGCGCAGGATCGCGGCCTCACGGTCGGCCTGGGCCCGCAGGATCAGGGACTCCCGGTCACCCTCGGCGTTGAGGATCGCGGACTGTTTGTTGCCCTCGGCGGAGAGGATCGCCGCCTGTCGCTGGCCCTCCGCGGTGAGGATCACGGCGCGCTTCTCCCGGTCCGCGCGCATCTGCTTCTCCATCGAGTCCTTGATCGAGGGCGGCGGGTCGATGCCCTTGAGCTCCACCCGGTTCACTCGGATGCCCCACTTCCCGGTGGCCTCGTCGAGCACGCCGCGCAGGCCCGAGTTGATCTGGTCGCGGCTGGTCAGCGTCTCCTCGAGGTCCATCCCGCCGACGATGTTGCGCAGGGTCGTCATCGTGAGCTGCTCGATGGCCTGGATGTAGTTGGCGATCTCGTACGTCGCCGCGATCGGGTCGGTCACCTGGAAGTAGATGACCGTGTCGATCGACACCACCAGGTTGTCCTCGGTGATCACCGGCTGGGGCGGGAAGCTGACGACCTGCTCGCGGAGGTCGATCAGGTAACGGACCCTGTCGATGAACGGGACCACGACGTTCAGTCCGGCCGGCAGGGTCTCCTTGTACTTGCCGAAGCGCTCGAGGATGCCCGCCCTCGCCTGCGGGATGATCCGCACGGTCCGGGCGAGCATGACGAGCACGAACAGCACGACCAGGATCAGGAGCGCGTACACAACGGTCATCGGTTGGTTCCTCTTTCAGCGGGGTGGGTCACGGCATGATCTCGCCCACCGGGTGGACGTAGGCGGTGGCTCCGCGGATGGCGAAGATCTCGACGGCCTGCCCGGGCTCGATGGTGAGCGACTCGTCGTACGGCTGGGCGGACCAGATCTCGCCACCGACCTTGACCCGGCCGGGCTGCTGCGTGGAGAGCTGCTCGGTGACCACGCCCTGCTGGCCGACCAGCTTGTTGTGTCCGCTGACCAGGGTCGGGCCGTTGTGCAGCTTCGCAACTAGGCTGGGCCGGACCAGCGACAGCATCGCCGCGGACCCTCCGGCAGCCAGCAGCACCTGGAGGATCACCGGGAAGCTGGCCAGCGCCGCCAGGGCACCGACGAGGGCACCGACGGCCACCATCAAGAGGATCAGGTCGAGGCTGAGCATCTCGGCCACGCCGAGGCCGACCGCCAGCACGAGCCAGGCGGCCCACAGGTGATCCCCCAGCCACTCCACACATTCACCCTATCCGCTCACGTGTCGCGCAGACCTCACTCAGCGGGAGTACGACGCCGCGCGCGACGGCGGGCGGCCCAGCGCCCTGCCTCGTGCGAGAGCACGAGCGGCATGTCGAACGTCTCGGCGAGGTGGTCCTCGGTGACCACCTCGAGCAGCGGCCCCGTAGCCACGACTCGGCCCTCGCGGAGCAGGAGCGCGTGGGTGAAGCCCGGAGGGATCTCCTCGACGTGGTGCGAGACCAGCACCGTGGCGGGCGACAAGGGGTCCAGCGCCAGGGCCGAGAGCGTCGAGACCAGGTCCTCCCTGCCCCCCAGATCCAGCCCCGCGGCCGGCTCGTCGAGCAGGAGAAGCTCGGGGTCGGCCATCAGGGCGCGGGCGATCTGCACCCGCTTGCGCTCGCCTTCACTGAGCGTGCCGAACGTGCGGTCGAGCAGGTGGTCGGAGCCCACCGCGGCGAGCAGCTCGTGGGCCCGTTCGTGGTCCAGCTCGTCGTACGCCTCGCGCCAGCGGCCCACGACGGCGTACGACGCGGACACGACCACGTCGCGCACCAGCTCGTCTCGTGGGATGCGCTCGGCCAGTGCTGCGCTGGTGAGGCCGATGCGCGGGCGCAGCTCGAAGACGTCGACCGTGCCGAGCACCTCGTCGAGGATGCCGGCCACCCCGTCGGTGGGGTGGATCTGCGCCGCGGCGACCTGGAGCAGCGTCGTCTTGCCGGCCCCGTTGGGGCCGAGCACGACCCAGCGCTCCCCCTCGGCAACCCGCCACGAGATCTTGTCCAGCAACGTCGTCGAGCCCCGCCGCACGGTCACGTCGGCGAACTCGATCACCGCGACCATGCGGCAAGCCTAGCGACTGGGCGTCCTCTTCCGGGCGCGTAGGGTGACCGCCCGTGTCACCAGTCCTCCACGTCTCCGGTCGCCTCGCCTGGTGGGGTACGGCGTGGCTGCGCGGGCTGGTCGTCACCGACCTCGTCATCGACGCGTTGCTGGCCGACGACGCGACCCACGTGGTGGCCGGACTCCCCGGGACCGACGGCTCGGTCCCCCTCGCCCGAGCGCTCGCGGAGCTGCGCCTGGCCGGGGCGACGGCTGTCGGTCTGGCGCTCCCCGCTCCCGGCGACCCGGTCGGTCTGGGCGGGCCGCCGGAGCTCAACGCGGCGGCGCTCGACGCTGGTCAGGCGGCGGTCGCTGCCGGCCTCGGGCTCGTGCCGCGGCAGGTCGGCGCGGCCACCGAGTGGACGGCGTACCCGGCCCTGCCGCGCCAGCTGGCCGACGTCGGTGACGCCGACCGCGGACTGCGTCTCGCCCTCCGGCAGGCGGCCGGCTCCCTGGCCGACCTCCAGGTGGCGCGGTGGCGCCCGGAGGCCGCGGACGCGCTGCTCAACCTCCACCACCGCCAGGCGCTCTCATCACCGCCCGGCACCCCGAGCCGCTGTGTGGAGCTGGCCGGACGCGCCCTGCAGGCGCTGACAATCGTCGACCTGGCACTCGAGGACGACGGTGGCGCGATCAGCGCCACCGAGGCGAACCTCCGGAGAGCGGCGATCCAGCCCCTCGGCGCGGCTGCGCGCCGTGGGCTGGTCGCTGCCTGCTCTCCGGAGGTCTGGTCTCAGGGCTGACCGTTGGCCGAGCCCGACGCCGACGTGGTCAGGCGGAGGGAGACGGTGGTGGTGGCGGAGGTGGCGCCTCGCCGGGGTAGCCGCCCGTGCCGGTCGCGCCGGCCTTGGGCGAGGGGCCGTACGCGTTGTCCGGCTCGCTGTCCTGACAGAACCAGACGATCAGGAAGATCCACCCGATGATGATCGCGAACCCCAGCAGCAGCCACCAGGCCGAACGCCCCGTGTCGTGCAGACGCCGCGCGCCGACCGCCAGCGACGGCAGCAGCAGCGCGAGCTCGGTCAGGGTGTCGATCAGGCCCGTGCCCGAGCTGGACCTGGTGCCCAGGATCGCGTCGATGATGGTCGCCACGAACCCCACCAGGAAGGTGAACAGCACCCACCACCAGAACTCGGAGCGACGAGCCCGGCCGTTGAGGTCGACGTACTTGTTGAAGCAGATCTTGACTGAGTCGGGGAACGTCATCGGACCTCCCGGATCGTCGGACGTGGCCACACCTCGCGGCATGACCTGGCAGCAATGTACCCGTGGGAAAGGCTCGGGGAACCGGACCGACGCGCCGCCAGGGAGGATCGCTCAGGCCTCGGTCCAGACCGCAAGCTCGTTGCCGGCCGGATCGGTGAAGTGGAACCTGCGGCCGCCCGGGAACTGGAACGGCCCCTCGGTCACCGACCCGCCCGCGCCGCGCACGGACTCCAGCGTCGCGTCGAGGTCGTCGCTGTAGAGGATCACCAGGGGCAGCCCGGCGCCCGGCGGTCGGGCCGGGTTGAGGCCGCCCATCTCCCGGTCGGCGCCGGGGTCGTGGATGCTGGTGTGGTCGGGGCCGTAGTCGGTGAAGGTCCACCCGAAGGCGTCGGCGTAGAACGCCTTGGCGGCCGCCAGGTCGGGAGCCGCGAGCTCGACGTAGTCGAAGGTGTGGTGTCGTGCCATGGGCGACACACTACGGACGAGCACCGACAAGCATCGGCGCGCGGATAGCCTCGGAGCCTGATGAGCGACCACAAGCCGGAGACCCTGCTCCTCACCATCTCCGGGAAGGACCGGCCCGGCGTCACCTCCGCGATGTTCGAGACCTTGACCAAGGCCGGCGTCGTGGTGCTCGACATCGAGCAGATCGTGCTGCGACGACGGCTCATCCTCGGCATCCTGGTCACCGCGCCGCGGGACTGGCGCCGGCTCAGCGAGGCGGTCCAGGAGACCGCGGCCCGGCTCGGCATGACCATCGAGGTGGACCGGGGCGTCGGCGACAACAGGGTGCGCCGCGAGGGACGGTCCCACGTCACGATGATCGGCGCGCCGCTGAAGGCGGCGGCCATGGCCGCGGTGGCCGGCCGGATCGCCGACAGCGGTGCGAACATCGACCGGATCGAGCGGATGGCGCGCTACCCGGTCACCGCCATCGACCTGCACGTCTCCGGCACCGATCCCGATCGGCTGCGTGCGCTCCTGAGTATCGAGGCGGCAGCCCAGGGCGTCGACATCGCCGTACAGTCCGCCAACCTGCTGCGGCGTGCGATGCGGCTGATCGTGATGGACGTCGACTCCACGTTGATCCAGGGCGAGGTGATCGAGCTGCTCGCGGCGCACGGCGGGCACGCTGCGGAGGTCGCGGCGGTGACCGACCGGGCCATGCGCGGTGAGCTGGACTTCGAGGAGTCCCTCCGGGCCCGGGTGGCCCTCCTCGCCGGCATCCCGAGCACCGCGCTCGACCAGGTGTACGACGAGCTGGTGCTCGCCCCGGGTGCCCGCACCCTGGTCCGCACGTTGCGTCGGCTCGGCTACCGCTTCGCCCTCGTGTCGGGTGGTTTCAGCCAGATCACCGACCGGCTCGCGGCCGACCTCGGCATCCACTACGCGCGTAGCAACCAGCTGGAGATCGTCGACGGCACGATGACCGGCCGGATCATCGGTGCGGTCGTGGACCGCGCCGGCAAGGCCGACGCGCTGCGATACTTCGCCGACCAGGTCGGCGTACCCCTGGAGTCGGTGATCGCGATCGGTGACGGCGCGAACGACCTCGACATGCTCGGCATCGCCGGTCTCGGCATCGCCTACAACGCCAGGCAGCTCGTCCAGGACGCGGCCGACACGACGGTGAACGTGCCCTACCTCGACGCGATCCTGTACCTCCTCGGCATCTCCCGCGAGGAGGTCGAGGCGCTCGACGCCGAGCACGGTGTCGTCACCCCGGCGCCCCCTGTCTGAGCTCAGCCACGACCGACGTGGAAGCCGACCAGCTGCGCGGAGTCCAGGTCCAGCTCGCGCCACGTGCCCGGCACCGCAAACCGGGCCAGCGCCGAGGTCGGGAAGCCCGTCGCCATCTCGATGCCGGCGGCCACGTCACCGGTCCCGTCGTCCAGGAGCTGGGCGAGATAGGCAACCGTCGGGTTGTGTCCGACGATGACCAGCGCGGTCACGTCAGGCTCGCTCTCGCGGATCAGGTCGAGCGCGGTCTCCGGCCCGGCGACGTACAGGCTCTCGGAGTACCTCGGCTCCGCGTCGAAGGAGCCGCCCTCGGCCACCCCCAGCCAGGTCGTCCTGGCCCGCCGGGCCGACGACACGAGTGCAGCATCCGGGGTGAAGTCGTGGTCGGCCAACCAGCGCCCGGCCTCGGCGGCGTCGACGTACCCTTTCTGCGCGAGCTCGCGCTCGGGGTCGCTGGGACCCTGCGCCTCGGCCTTCGCGTGCCGCATCAGCACCAGCTCCCGGGAGCGCTTCTTCACCGTTTGTCCCGGCGAGCTCGCAGTTCGCGCGCTCCCTCACGGTCGCCGTACAAGTCCCGGCCGACGCGCGCTCTCGCTTCGCTCACAGCTCCCCCAGGTGAGCTCGCAGTTCGCGCGCTCCCTCACGGTCGCCGCACAAGTCCCGGCCGACGCGCGCTCTCGCTTCGCTCACGCACGCACTCTCGCACCGGCTAGCCTTCCGTGTCATGCCGGAACCCGCCGACGAACCCACGTCCACGTCGGACCGGACCGGACGGCTGATGATCATCGGCGGCGCCGAGGACAAGCTCCGCCAGCGCACGATCCTGCGCGACTTCGTGGCCGCCAGCGGCGGCTCCGGTGCCCGGATCGTGCTCATCCCGACCGCGTCCAGCCTCGGCGAGGAGGTCATCGAGGTGTACGACGCCCTGTTCCGCAAGCTGGGCGCCGCCGAGGTGGTCGCCTGTCGCCCCGAGAGCCGGCGCGAGGCCCACGACCCCGGGCTGGTCGCCCTCGTCGACCAGGCCACCGGGGTCTTCATGACGGGGGGCAACCAGCTCAAGCTGTCCACGGTGATCTGTGGCACCCCGGTCGGGGACGCCGTGGTGCGTGCCCATGCCCGCGGCGCGGTGGTCGGCGGGACCTCCGCGGGAGCCAGCGTCCAGTCGTCGCACATGGTCGCGTTCGGGGTGCCGGGCGCGACCCCGAAGCAGCGGATGACCCAGGTCGCCGCCGGGCTGGGTCTGCTCGGCACCACCGTGATCGACCAGCACTTCGACCAGCGCAACCGCTACGGGCGGCTGCTGATGATCGTCTCCCAGTCTCCGCAGCTGCTCGGCATCGGTGTCGACGAGGACACCTGCGCCACGGTCACCGTCGAGGGTGGCCACGAGGTGCTGCGGGTGACCGGCCGGGGCGCGGTGACGATCTTCGACCCCGCTCGGCTGGTCACGAACTCCTACGAGGCCACGCGCTCCTCCCCGCTGCTCGCGAGCGGCATCGTGCTGCATGTCCTGCCGGCCGGGGCGGCGTACGACCTCACCACACGGCAGCTGATGCCCCACGCCCCGAGGGTGACCGAGGAGGACGCCGCTGAGCTCGCCGAGGCGCAGGCCGACATGCGCCAGCTCGCCCGTGACATCGCGGCCGGCGACGTCTCCCCGGCCACGCTGCGGAGACGGCTGGCCCGCAAGCGGGGTTCCCGCAAGACTGTCCAGACCGATCCCCAGCAGGACGGAGCGCCCCGGTGACCGAACGTCCCACCCCGGACCTGACGATCGAAGAGACGCGGGTCTACCGCGGCCCCAACATCTGGTCCTACGACAAGGCGATCCACCTCGTGGTCGATCTGGGATCGCTGGAGCAGTTCCCCACCGACAAGCTGCCCGGCTTCACCGACCACCTGCTCGAGGCGCTGCCCGGTCTGGTCCGCCACTCCTGCTCACGTGGCCGCAAGGGCGGCTTCGTCGAGCGCCTTCAGGAGGGCACCTGGCTCGGACACGTCACGGAGCACGCCGCCCTGGCCCTCCAGCAGGTGGTCGGCCACGACATCCGCCGCGGCAAGACGCGCGGCGTCAAGGGTGAGCCGGGGCGCTACAACGTCATCTACGGCTACATCGACGAGAACGTCGGGCTCGCCGCGGGGCGCCTCGCCGCCCGACTCGTCAACCACCTGGTGCAGGCCGACCCGGAGTTCGACTGGGCCGAGGAGCTCGAGGCGTTCATCCTGCGCGCCGAACGCACCGCCTTCGGGCCGTCCACCCAAGCCATCCTCGACGAGGCGGTCAGCCGCGACATCCCGTGGATCCGGCTCAACCCGCACTCCCTGGTCCAGCTCGGCCAGGGGGTCCACGCCAAGCGCATCCGGGCGACGATGACCTCGGAGACCAGCTCCATCGCCGTGGACATCGCCTCGGACAAGGACCTCACCTCCAGGCTCCTTGGCGCCGCGGGCCTGCCGGTGCCCAAGCAGGAGTCGGTCCGTACGCCGGACGAGGCCGTGTCCGCCGCGCGGCGGATCGGCTTCCCCGTCGTGGTCAAGCCGCTGGACGGCAACCACGGACGCGGGGTCTGCCTCGACCTGCAGAGCGACGAGGACGTGCGCCAGGCCTTCCCGATCGCCGAGGAGCAGTCCCGTCGCGGCGTGTGCATCGTGGAGTCCTTCGTGACCGGCAAGGACTACCGCTGCCTGATCATCGACGGTCGGATGGCCGCCATCGCCGAGCGCGTGCCGGCCTCGGTGACCGGCGACGGGAAGGCAAGCGTGCGCGAGCTCGTCGACGTGACCAACGTCGACCCGCGGCGCGGCGTCGGCCACGAGAAGGTGCTGACCCGGATCAAGGTCGACGCCGCAGCCGAGGAGGTGCTCGCGGACCAGGGGCACACCCTGGACTCGGTCCCCGCGGACGGCGAGACGGTCAGGCTCGCGCTGACCGGCAACATGTCGACCGGTGGCATCTCGATCGACCGCAGCTTCGAGGCCCACCCGGAGAACGTCGAGATCGCCGAGGAGGCCGCCCGGATGATCGGGCTCGACATCGCCGGGATCGACTTCATCTGCCCGGACATCACCGAGCCCGTTCGCGAGACCGGCGGCGCCATCTGCGAGGTCAACGCGGCTCCGGGGTTCCGGATGCACACCAACCCGACGATCGGCGAGCCGCAGTTCATCTCCAAGCCCGTGGTCGACATGCTCTTCCCGCCCGGTGCCCCGGCGCGCATCCCGATCGTCGCGGTGACCGGCACCAACGGCAAGACCACCACCGCGCGGATGATCAGCCACATCTTCAAGGGCATGGGCCGCAAGGTCGGCATGACCTCCACCGACGGCGTGGTCATCGACGAGCGACTGCTGATCCGCGCCGACGCGTCCGGCCCGCGGAGCGCCCGGATGGTGCTGCAGAACCCACGCGTCGACTTCGCGGTCTTCGAGGTGGCCCGCGGAGGCATTCTCCGTGAGGGGCTCGGCTACGAGCGCAACGATGTCGCGGTCGTCCTCAACGTCCAGCCCGACCACCTCGGTCTGCGTGGCATCGACACCGTCGAGCAGCTCGCCGACGTGAAGGCCGTCATCGTCGAAGCGGTGCCGCGGGACGGGCACGCCGTACTCAACGCGGACGACCCGCTGGTGCGGGAGATGCGGCGTCGCTGCTCGGGTCAGGTGGTGTGGTTCTCCATGGACGAGCCGGGCTCCGACATCCGCGAGATGATCGAGACCCACTGCCGGCGTGGCGGCAAGGCGCTGGTGCTCAACCCGTCCGAGCGCGGCGAGATGATCGTGGTCAAGCACGGCCGTCGCGAGATGCAGCTGGCCTGGACCCACCTGCTGCCCGCCACCTTCAACGGCCGCGCCCGGATGAACGTCCAGAACTCCCTGGCCGCCGCGGCTGCGGCGTTCGCCGCGGGTGCCCCGCTCCACGACATCCGTCAGGGCCTCCGGACGTTCTCCACGAGCTACTACCTCTCCCCCGGCCGGCTCAACGAGGTCGAGGTGAACGGCGTGAGCGTGATCGTGGACTACTGCCACAACGCGCCGGGCATGCGGATGCTCGGTGACTTCGTGGATCGCCTCGGCGAGTCGCTGAACACGACGTCCGAGCTCGGCAAGCCGTCCCGGATCGGGGTCATCGCCACCGCGGGCGACCGGCGCGACGAGGACATGCGCGATCTCGGACAGGTGGCGGCGCACCACTTCGACGTGCTGATCGTCCGCGAGGACGTCAACCTGCGCGGCCGCGCGCGTGGTGTGACGGCCGCCCTGGTCGCCGAGGGCGTCAAGGCGGCCATGGCCGACGGGGCGCGGTGCAAGCAGGTCGAGCTCGAGCTGGACGAGATCGAGGCCGTCCGCAACGCCCTGGTCCGGGCCAACCCGGGCGACCTGGTGGTGATCTGCGTCGACAAGCACGCCGAGGTGATGAGCGAGCTGGAGAACTGGTCGAGCTTCGCGCAGGCCGGCTCGAGCGCCCACCCCGACGCCCCGTCCGCGGACCCGGACTACCCCCGGCCGAGACCTCCTAGCGGCCGGTTTTCGACTGAATTCCTTCCGCCGGCGTCAGTGCGCGGTCGTGCCGGCGGCCCGTACCTTCTCTCCCAGCGTCTCCGGTGAGTCCGAGGTACCCCCGTGGCCGGCGATCCACTGGTAGACCTCCTCGCGCTCGGCATGGCACATCAACCCGACGACGTCGCCCGCCCGAGCCTGCTCTACGAGCCCGGCCAGGCACTCGACCTCCGTGTCGTACGACGTCACGTCCGTGACGCCGACCCGCTCGGCACCCTCACGCAGAAGCGTGTCCAGCTCCTCCAGCGTTCGTCCGCGCAGGTAGTGCTGCTTGTGCCCGATCGCGACCACGTCCGCCCCCATCGCGCCGATCTCCCCCAGCCGGCCGATCAGCTCATCGGTCCGGTCCCCCACGGCACCGAGCCCGAGCAGCAGCCGGGCGCCTGGTCGGCGTACGCCGTTCATGATCTCGATGAGAGCCTCGAGACCGACCTCGTTGTGGGCCAGGTCGATGACCACGGACGCGTCTCCCTCGTCGACCGGCACGGTGAAGAAGTTCATCCGGCCGGGATTGTGCTCGGCGTCCGGCCGGAAGTCGCGCAGGCCCTCGACCACGGACTCCCGCGGGATCCCGATCGCCAGTGCTGCCGAGGTCGCGGCGAGCGTGTTCTCGACGTTGAACCGGGACAGTCCCGCCAGCGTCATCGGGACGTCGGTGAGCAGTATCACCGGATCCGGGTCGCGTCCCGGCGCGAGCACGGCCACCCACCCGTCGATGACGGTGGTGGCGCGGCCGCCGTCGTTGAGTGTCTCGCGGATCGCGGGCGAGTCGGGGTCGCGGGAGAACACCCACGGCCTGGCCCGGATCACCCCGCGCATGGCGAAGACGCGTGGATCGTCGCCGTTCAGCACCGCCCAGCCCCGACGCCGGGTGATCCGCGGCACCACGGCCTTGACCTCGGCGAGCTGGTCGAGGGTGTCGATGCCCTGCTGGCCGAGGTGGTCGGCGCTGATGTTGGTCACCACCGACACGTCGTTGCGGGTCAGCCCGATCCCTTTGAGCAGGATGCCCCCGCGCGCGGTCTCGGTCACCGCGAACTGCACGCCGGGCAACGCCAGCACGCGGCCCGCGCCGCTGGGCCCCGAGTAGTCGCCACCCTCGACCAGGTCGCCGTCGAGATAGATCCCGTCGGTGTTGGACCAGCCGACGACCCTCCCGTCGACCCGGGCGATGTGCGCGATCATCCGGCTGGTCGTGGTCTTGCCGTTCGTGCCGGTGACCGCGACCACCGGGATCTCCGGGGTGATGGTCAGGGGCGACGGGCCTTCGGCTGTGGCCGCCACGCGCTCGGCGGCGTGCCCGACGGCTCGCTCCACGTCCTCCCCAGGTACGGCGTCCAGGACGGACGCGACGGCACGGCCCATCTCCTCGGCGCGTTCGCGGTGCCGCCACGGATAGGCGACCACGATCTGGTGCGGGTCACTCGTCGGCCGGACGCGTACCGCGAGCCGCGACGTCCCGGACTCGTGCGCGACCGCCTGGACCAGCCGGGTCACCGCCCGGACCGCGAAGCGCTGCCGGAAGCCGGTGTCCGGCTCCCCGGGCAACGCGTTCGCCAGCCCGATGCGCCGCGCGAGCCGGGTGGCTGTCATGGTGGGCGCCGAGGCCAGCGGGGTGATGTCGAGAGTCAGCTTGATCGCGGCCCGGGGGAAGTAGAGGTTCGGGCCTTCGAGGACCCGGAGCTCGAGAAGCGACGTCACCGGCGAACCGTATCGAAGCCACGGTGCCCGGCTCAGGCGCCCATCGCGTGGAAGCCGCCGTCGACGTGCACGATCTCGCCCGTCGTGGCCGGGAAGAAATCGGACAGCAGCGCGCACACGGCCCGGGCTGTCGGCTCCTGGTCCTTCTCGTCCCAGCCGAGCGGCGCCCGGTCGCTCCAGAGCGACTCGAGCTGCTCGAAGCCCGGGATGGCCTTGGCGGCCAGGCTCTGGAGCGGTCCGGCGCTGACCAGGTTGCAACGGATGCCCTGCGGACCGAGGTAGCGCGCCAGGTAGCGGGAGGTCGACTCGAGCCCGGCCTTGGCCACGCCCATCCAGTCGTACGCCGGCCACGCCACGGTCGCGTCGAACGTCATGCCCACGACCGAGCCACCGGGACCCATCAACGGGTTGGCCGCCATCGCCAGCGCCTTGAGGGAGTACGCCGACACCTGCATCGCCTGCGCCACGTCCGGCCACGGCCCCTCCAGGAACTTGCCTCCCAGCAGCGTCTCGGGGTTGCCGAAGGCGATCGAGTGCACGACACCGTCCAGCCCGTCGACGTGCTCTCGGACGGCGTCGGCGAGCCCGGCCAGATGCTCCTCGTCGGTGACGTCGAGCTCGAGGACAGGAGGTTCGGTCGGCAGCCGCTTCGCGATCCGTCGGGTGATGCCGAGCGCCCGGCCGTAGTTGGAGATCAGCACCGTCGCGCCCTGCTCCTGCGCGACCTTGGCCACGGAGAAGCCGATGGAGGAGTCCATGGTCACACCCGCGACCAGGATCCGCTTGCCCTCGAGAATGCCCATGTCTTCCCTCTCGTTCAGTTCGTGGTCACGACTTCGTCCGGCCAGCGACAACGTGTCCGGTCGTTCAGTGGCCCATCCCGAGGCCGCCGTCGACCGGGATCACGGCCCCGGTCACGTACGCCGCACCCGGCGACGCCAGCCAGGTCACCGCCGAGGCGACCTCGTCGGGCGAGGCGTACCGCTGCAACGGCACCTGGGCCTTGATCGTCGCGCGCTGCTCGTCGGTGAGCACCGCGGTCATGTCGGTCTCGACGAAGCCCGGAGCCACGACGTTCGTCGTGATCGACCGGGAGCCGAGCTCGCGGGCCAACGAGCGGGCCATGCCGACCAGGCCGGCCTTGGACGCGGCGTAGTTCACCTGTCCGGCCGAGCCGAGCAGGCCGACGACCGACGAGATCAGGATGATCCGGCCGCGACGCAGCCGGAGCATGCTCTTCGCCGCCCGCTTGGTGAGCCGGAAGGTGCCGGTCAGGTTGGTCTCGATCACCGAGGACCAGTCGTCCTCGGACATCCTCAGCAGCAGGGTGTCTGCGGTGATGCCGGCGTTGGCCACCAGCACCTCGATCGGGCCGTGCGCGGCCTCGGCCTCGAGGAACGCGGCCTCGACGGCACCGGCGTCGGTGACGTCGCAGCGCAGGTCGAGCGCGCCGTCCGGGCCGCCGCCGGAGCGCGAGGTGACGGCCACCTTGTCGCCTAGCTCGAGGAATGCCTCGGCGATCGCGCGGCCGATGCCCCGGTTGCCCCCGGTGACCAGCACGGAGCGGGGCTCGGGAAGTTGGTCGGTCACGCCGACGACGCTAGTGACTACCCGCCGGTAGCCGCAAATGGCACGGGTGGGCGGCGTACCTCACTCGTCCTCGAGCCGGAACCCGATCTTGAGGCCGACCTGGAAGTGCTCCACGCCGCCGTCCTTGATCTGGCCGCGCACCTGGGTCATCTCGAACCAGTCCACGTGTCGCAGGGTCGTGCTCGCGCGTCGTACGGCGTTACGGATGGCCGCGTCGATGCCGTCGGATGAGCTCCCGACGATCTCGGTGACGCGGTAGGTGCGGTCTGACATGGCGAACCTCTTCGTGGTCGGGGCGCGAGTTCATGGGGGCACTCGATGCTACCGACGCACGCGGCCGGACGTAGGGTGAGGGATGGCCCGCAGGGCGCGCGGGGGCGATACTCCGATCCGGATCACGACCGCTGCGACGAGCCCGAACGCCGACATCGCGGCCCGCCAGCGGCGCTACCTGATCGCCATGGGCGTCCGCACGTTGTGCTTCCTGGTCGTCGTCTTCCTGGCCCTCACGCACGCCGGGCCGAGCTGGCTGGCGTGGATCTTCGTGGCCGGCGCGCTGGTGCTGCCGTACGTCGCGGTGGTGATGGCGAACGCCGCGGACACGAAATCGGACGCGTTCGAGCTGCTCGACGGGGCATCACGCGACCGCGAACTGCCACCCGGCACGAATTCCGAATGATTTACGGCGGTTCGGGGTTGGAACCGACGCATTGGCCGTGCAAGAATCGCGGCCGTGTCGGTCGGCTTCCCCGAGCTGGCTGACACCGACGAGTGCCGGAAAGCCTCCCCCGTGGCTGTCTGGCGCTCGTCGTCATTTACAGGCGCCGCACGGTCAGCGGCACGCACCGAGAGCCGGCGGCTCAGCCTCCGATCGCGGACATCGGACGGTCGGGCTGCAGGAAGCTCGGGTCGTTGATCCCGTGGCCCGGCAGCTTGCCCGCCATCGCGACCACCCAGCGGTCCGCGAGCTCCTCGTCGCTGGCCCCCGATCGGAGTGCGGCCCGCAGGTCCGACTCCTCGCGGGCGAACAGGCAGTTGCGCACCTGGCCGTCCGCGGTCAGCCGGACCCGGTCGCAGTCACCGCAGAACGGGCGGGTCACCGAGGCGATCACGCCGACCGTCGCCGGCCCGCCGTCGACCAGGAACAGCTCGGCGGGGGCGCTGCCCCGCGGCTCCTCGGCCGGGCTCAGGGTGAACTCACGCGCCAGCTTCTCGAAGATCTCGTCGGCGGTGACCATCTGCTCGCGATGCCAGTCGTGCTGGGCGTCGAGCGGCATCTGCTCGATGAAGCGCAGCTCGTACTGGTGGTCGATTGCCCACGCGAGCAGCTCGCAGGCGTCGTCGTCGTTCACGCCCCTGAGCAGGACCGCGTTGATCTTCACCGGGGTCAGGCCCGCGTCGTGGGCCGCCTTGGCGCCGCGCAGCACGTCGTCGAGCCGGTCACGTCGGGTGATGGTGTGGAACCGCTCCGCGTCGATGGTGTCCAGGCTGATGTTGACCCGGTCGAGCCCGGCATCCGCCAGCGCCTGGGCGTTGCGCTCCAGGCCCAGGGCGTTGGTGGTCACCGACAGCTGGAGGTCGGGACCTAGCTCACGGGTACGCCGCACGATGTCGACCAGGCCGCGGCGTACGAGCGGCTCGCCACCGGTGAAGCGGATGTCACGGACACCGAGGCGCTGCACGCCGATCGTGATCAGGCGCACGACCTCGTCGTCACTGAGCGTCTCGTCGTGCGGCAGCCAGTCCAGACCCTCGGCCGGCATGCAGTAGGAGCAGCGCAGGTTGCACCGATCGGTCAGCGAGACCCGCAGGTCCGTCGCTACTCGGCCGTACGCGTCGGCCAGCGGTCGCTGCATGCTCATCGCCGTCAGTCTAGGTGGAGGCAACCCCCGGACACTCACCGTCGTCCCGATAACCTCGACCGGTGCGGAGTCTGCGGTTCCTGGTCAGCAGGCGCTGGCTGCTGTTCTTCGCGATCGTCGTGATGCTCGCCTACGCCTGCCTGCTGCTCGGCCAGTGGCAGTGGCATCGGCTCACCTCCACCAAGGCGAACAACGCGATCATCCGCGCCAACGAGAGCGCTGCGGCCGCACCGGTCGACAAGGTGCTCCACGCCGGCGTCAACCCGCCGTCGACCGACCAGTACAAGGTGGTCTCGGCGACCGGCACGTACGACGTCAGCCACACGATCGTCGTGCGCTACCAGACCCAGGACGGGAACTCCGGAGTGGACGTCGTGGTCCCGCTCGTGACGGCGTCCGGTACGGCGCTGCTGGTCGACCGGGGTTGGCTCGCCACCACCAACCAGGGCTTCACCGACCCGTCACAGGTCCCGCCACCCCGGGCGGGCACGGTCACCGTGACCGGGACCGTCCGCCAGGACGCCGGCGGCAGCTCCGCCGAGGTCGTCGACAACTCCACCCGGGCCATCTCGAGCTCCCAGATCCAGCCCGCGATCGGGATCCCGGTGTACGGCGGGTTCATCGACCTCACCAGCGAGAGCCCGGCACCCGCGACACCCCTCTCCCCTGCCGGTCTGCCCGACCTGAGCAACGGGCCGCACTTCTTCTACGCCCTCCAGTGGTGGTTCTTCGGGCTGCTCGCGATGTTCGGGTTCGGCTACCTGGCCTGGGAGGAGAAGACCGGTCGAGCCGACCTGCGCCGCGCGCAGCAACCGGCCAAGAAGCCCGCCACCCGCGCCGTCGGCGGGGCCGAGCAAGAAGGCCGCGGCACGGCCGACGTCTGACGGCAACCTCAGGACGTGGCGGCGAGGGCGGGCAGGAACTGGGTGCGGTAGAGGTCGGCGTACAGGCCGCCCTCGGCCAGCAGCTCCGCGTGGGAGCCGCGCTGGACGATGCGGCCGGCGTCGAGCACGAGGATCAGGTCGGCGTCACGGACCGTGGACAGCCGGTGGGCGATGACCAGTGACGTGCGCCCCTCGAGCGCGGCGTCGAGTGCGGCCTGGACGGCCGCCTCGGACTCGCTGTCGAGGTGAGCGGTCGCCTCGTCGAGGACCACGATCGACGGGGCCTTCAACAGCAGGCGGGCGATCGCCAGCCGCTGACGTTCGCCACCGGACAGGCGGTAGCCGCGGTCACCCACGACCGTGTCGAGGCCGTCGGGGAGGGCGTGCACGAGCGGCGCGATCTGGGCTGCGGTGAGCGCCTGCCAGATCTCCTCGTCCGTGGCAGCGGGTCTCGCGTAGAGGAGGTTCTCCCGGATCGTGTCGTGGAACATGTGGGCGTCCTGGGTGACGTAGCCGACGACGTCCTCCAGCGACTGGAGGGTCGCGTCGCGGACGTCGAGGCCGCCGACGCTCACCGTGCCGGAGGTCGCGTCGTACAGCCGGGCGACGAGGTGGGTCACGGTGGTCTTGCCGGCCCCGGAGGGACCGACCAGCGCGACCATCTGTCCGGGCTCGGCCGCGAACGAGATCTCGTGGAGCACCTCTCCGCTGTCGCGGGACTCGGCCCGGGCCACGGTCTCCAGGGAGGCCAGCGAAATGTCCTCGGCACGCGGGTAGCCGAACGACACGGCTTCGAACTCCAGCGACGACGCGGTGCGTGGGAGTGCGACCGCGTCGGGGCCCTCCTGGATCAGGGACGGCAGGTCGAGCACCTCGAAGACCCGGTCGAAGCTGACCAGCGCGGTCATCACGTCGACCCGCACGTTGGACAGACCCTGCAGGGGACCGAGCAGGCGCAGCAGGAGGGTGCCGAGTGCGATCAGGGTGCCGACCGAGAGATGACCCTGCACGGCGAGGTAGCCACCGAGGCCGTAGACCAGGGCGGTCGCGAGTGACGGGACGAGCGTCATCGCCGCGAAGAACACCCGGGTCAGCACCGAGATCCGGATGCCGAGGTCGCGGACCGTGGCTGCCTTGGTGGCGAACCGGGCATCCTCGGTCTCGCGGTGGCCGAACAGCTTCAGGAGCATCGCGCCGCCGACGTTGAACCGCTCGGTCATGGCGTTGCCCATGTCGGCGTTGCCGTTCATCTGGTCACGGGTCAGGCCGGCCAGCCGTCCGCTCACCCAGCGCGACGCGAGCAGCAGCAGCGGGAACAGCGCGAGACAGGTCAGGGTCACCTGCCAGCTCAGGGTCAGCATGGTGATGCCGACGACCACCACGGAGATGCTGTTGGACACGGTGCCGGACAGCGTCGAGGTGAACGCACGCTGGGCGCCGATCACGTCGTTGTTGAGGCGGCTGACCAGCGCTCCGGTCTGGGTACGGGTGAAGAACGCCAGCGACTGGCGCTGGACGTGCCCGAACACCTCGGTGCGCAGGTCGTAGATCAGCCCTTCGCCGATCCGGCTCGACAGCCAGCCGGAGGCGAGTCCGAGCGCAGCGTCGGCGATCGCCGCGACGGCGATGCCGACGGAGAGCCAGACCACCAGGGACACGTCGTGCCCGAGGATGCCGCCGTCGACGAGGTGCTGCACCAGGAGCGGGGGTACGACGACGAGCCCGGCGTCGATCACGGTCACCAGCAGGAACCAGCTGATCGCGCCCCGGTGCGGCCGTGCGAACCGGATGACCCGGCGCAGGGTCCGCCGTTCGATGCGGTTCTCGATGACGGACCTGTCCGTGCGCAGGTGCCGCCACGAACCGCCCATCGAGGCCATCGACATGTTGCTCCTCGTGCGGACTATCCGCCGCTGATCAGGGTGGCCAGCTCCCGGAACCTGCGGATCTGGGCTTCTCGTTCGTGACGCCGCTGCTCGTCCAGTGTCCGTCCGGACGCTGCCAGCAGGAGCGCCTTGGTCTCGCGCACGGCATTCGGAAGGGACGCGGTCAGGGCTCCGACGAGGTCGGCGACGGCCCCCTCGAGGTCACCCACCGGACAGACCATCGTGGCCAACCCGATCTCGGCCGCCTCCGCCGCACCGACCACCCGAGCCGTGGCACAGATCTCCAGTGCCCGTGCGTAGCCAACGCTCTCGACGAGCGGCTTTGTTCCCGTGAGGTCGGGGACCAGGCCGAGCGTCGTCTCCTTCATGGCGAACCGCGCGTCGTCCGCGACGACCCGGAGGTCGCAGGACAGGGCCAGCTGGAGGCCCGCACCGATCGCGTGGCCCTGCACGACCGCGACGGAGACGAACCGCGGATCGCGCAGGAAGGTGAAGCCGCGCTGGTAGGCGTCGATCGTCGCGGACATCTCGTCGTCGGGCAGGGCCAGCAGCGCGGCGACCGACTCGACGCCGTCGCCCGCCCCGTCGCCGGGTCCGTGCTCCAGGTCGAACACAGCGCGGTCGAGCCCGGCCGAGAAGCTCGGGCCGGCGCCCCGCACCAGCACCACGCGGACGTCGTCGGGGATCTCGTCGCCGACCGCGGCCAGCGCGCGCCACATGCGCGGGGTCTGGGCGTTGCGGACCTCGGGCCGGTCGAGCGTGATGGTGGCGACGGCGCCTTCCACGGCATAGCGCAGGCCGGCCTCCGCAAGATCCTCGGGCGTCATGGGCGAAGTGTAGGAGTGGGCGGTCGAGCGACCCGGCTCCGCCGGGTCGCTCGGTCCTCGCTCACGCCAGCGAGACCAGGTCGGCGTACGAGTCGTTCCAGAGGTCCTCGACTCCGTCGGGCAGGATCAGGACCCGGTCGGGGTCGAGCGCGCGGACCGCACCCTCGTCGTGGGTCACCAGCACGATGGCGCCCTGGTAGCCGCGGATCGCGCCGAGCACCTCCTCGCGGGAGGCCGGGTCGAGGTTGTTGGTCGGCTCGTCGAGCAGGAGCACGTTGGCGCTCGAGACGACCAGGATCGCCAGGGCCAGCCGTGTCTTCTCACCGCCGGACAGCACCCGCGCCGGCTTGGCCACGTCGTCGCCGGAGAACAGGAACGACCCGAGGACCGAGCGGGTCTCGGTGTCGGTGAGCCCGGGAGCGGCGGTGCGCATGTTCTCCAGCACGGTCCGCGAGGTGTCGAGGGTCTCGTGCTCCTGCGCGTAGTAGCCGAGCTTGAGCCCGTGCCCGGGCGTCACCTCGCCGGTGTCGGGCCGGTCGACCCCGGCCAGGATCCGGAGCAACGTCGTCTTGCCGGCACCGTTGAGCCCGAGGATCACCACCCGCGAGCCCTTGTCGATCGCCAGGTCGACGTCGGTGAAGACCTCGAGCGAGCCGTAGGACTTCGACAGCTCAGACGCCGTCAACGGTGTCTTGCCGCACGGTGCGGGCTCCGGGAAGGCGATCCGGGCGACCCGGTCGCTGCGCCGCTCGCCCTCCAGGCCGCTGAGCATCCGCTCGGCCCGCTTCATCATCGACTGCGCTGCCTGCGCCTTGGTCGCCTTGGCCCGCATCTTGTTGGCCTGGTCCATCAGGGCGTCGGCCTTGCGCTCGGTGTTGACGCGCTCCCGCTTGCGGCGGCGCTCGTCCGACTCGCGCTGCGCGAGGTACGCCGACCAGCCCATGTTGTAGACGTCGATCTCGGTCCGGCTGGCGTCGAGGTGGAACACCCTGGTCACGGTCTCCTCCAGCAACGCCGTGTCGTGGCTGATCACGACCAGGCCACCCCGGTGCGCCTTCAGGAACTCACGGAGCCAGCCGACCGAGTCGGCGTCCAGGTGGTTGGTGGGCTCGTCGAGCAGCAGGGTCTCCGCGCCCGAGAACAGGATCCGGGCGAGCTCGACGCGACGCCGCTGCCCACCGGACAGGGTGCGCAGCGGCTGGGTGAGCAACCGGTCCTCGATGCCGAGCGAGGCCGCGATCTGGGCGGCCTCCGACTCCGCGGCGTAACCGCCCCCGGCGTGGAGCTCGGCCTCGGCGCGTTCGTAGCGACGCATCGCGCGGTCCCGCTCCCCGGGGTCGTCGCTGCCCATCCCGGCCTCGGCCGCACGCAGACGTCGTGCGACGTCGCCGAGGCCGCGGGCGGATAGGATCCGCTCCCGCACGGGTACGTCGGGGTCACCGGTCCGGGGATCCTGGGGCAGGTAGCCGACGGAGCCCGTCGCGGTGACCTGTCCGGACGCGGGCCGGCCCTCGCCGGCCAACACGCGGGTGAGGGTGGTCTTCCCGGCGCCGTTGCGGCCGACCAGACCCACCTTGTCGCCGGGACCCACCCGGAAGGAGACGTCGTGCATCAGCAACCGCGCCCCGGCTCGGATCTCGAGTCGCTGGGCACTGATCATCAGGCTGGATAGTCTAGGGCGGCCCAGTGAGAGGCCCTGACCGAGCCGGCGCAAGGAGTCGACGATGCGGTTCAACCCCAAGGCGAGGCTGGACACGAGCCGCATGCGCGACAGCGGCGGCGGCGGCGGGGGCGGCGGCCCGATGGGTGGCGGAGGCGCGCGCATCCCCCTTCCCGGTGGCACCAGGGCAGGCGGCGGCATCGGCTTCGTGGTGATCGTGGTGGTGATCCTGCTGCTCAAGGCGTGCGGTGGGGTCGACCTCACCGGCGCGATCACCGGCGGCAGTACGAGTGGCTACACGACCACTCGCTTCACCGGCGACACCGGGCGCTACCAGAGCTGCGCCACCGGCCAGGACGCCAACGACCACCCCACCACGTGTGGCGTGGTCGCGGTCGAGAACTCGCTCAACGACTACTGGTCAAGGACCCTCCCCGAGCAGGCGCCCAAGACCCAGTTCGGGCCCGAGACCGCGATCAACACGTACAGCGGGCAGACCGCCAGCGCCTGCGGCCAGGCCCAGTCCGGCATGGGCCCGTTCTACTGCCCGCCCGACCAGACCATCTACTTCGACCCCACCTTCTTCAAGGAGATCCTCCAGGGACAGCTGAACGGCCCCTCTGGCGCCTTCGTCGAGCCCTACGTGATCGCCCACGAGTACGGCCACCACGTGCAGGACCTGCTCGGCACCATGAGCAAGGTCAAGACGCAGCAGGGCCCCAACAGCGACTCCGTGAGGCTCGAGCTGCAGGCCGACTGCTATGCCGGGATGTGGGCCAAGAACGCCACGACCACCGAGGACTCCCAGGGCAACGTGCTGATCCAGGACCTCACCCAGCAGGACATCCAGGACGCCGTCGCCGCGGCCAAGTCCGTCGGTGACGACACCATCCAGCAGGAGACCACCGGCCAGGTGAACCCCGAGCAGTGGACGCACGGCTCGTCGGCGGCCCGGGTGAGGTGGTTCATGACCGGCTACCAGAACGGCACGCTCGACGCCTGCAACACCTTCAACGGCCAGAACGTCGAGTGACCCAGAGCTGGGACTGGAGCTGGGACTAGAGCAGGGCCTCGATCTGGGGGAACTGCCGCTGCAACGCGCGGAGGTACGGCGCGACGGCCGGGTGGCGGTACTTCCCGGCCAGTGCTCCCTCGCCGCCCGCGACCCGCGCCAGCGCCCACTCGGCTCGCGACAGGGACGTGTAGGCCGCGCTCACGCGCATCCCCAGGGTGACCTCCTCGACGGTGGCGATCCCGGCCGGGAGCCCCATGAGGTAGGCGTCCAGCAACGGCTCGGCGTCCTCGCGGGCTGCCTGGAGGAACAGCCCGAGGTCGGCGCCGACAGGTCCGTGGCCGAGGGTGGCCCAGTCGATCGCGATCACGTCGTCGCCGATCCGCCCGGGGAGGTTCGACGCCGCCGGGTCGCCGTGCTGCGGAACCTGTGGCAGTGCGTCGAGCTCGCGGAGCAGCGTCTCGCGCCGTGACCACAGCCGGTCCGCGACATCGGCCACGGTGGTCCGGGCCAGGGTCGGCCAGCCGCCCTTCCGCTCGACCCGGGTGAGCCGGTCGCGCAGCTGGTCGACCGCCAGCCACCGGCGGCGTTCGAGGTCGGCGCCGCCGAAACGGCCGAGCGCATGGGCGACGTACAGCCCGTTGAGCGCGGCGTCCTCGATCCACTCACGGGTCAGCGTGATGCCCTCGTCATCCTCGGCGACGGCGAGGAAACCGGAGCGGAGGCCGGGCGAGGACTCGACGACCCGGCTGACCGCGACGTCCGCCTCGCGCCGCCAGTAGGCGAAGTGGTGGGGGTCGCTCAGCTCGGGGGGGTCGTCCGGACCCGGTGCCGCGAGCCGCTTGATCACCAACGGGTCGCCCTCGCGCTGGGTGCGCCAGACCCCGACCGTGGAGGTGCCGGTGCCTCCTGGTACGCGGTGCCAAACGGGATCGGGCTCCCACATGGCTCGGACGTTAGCCGATGTCACGCGCCCGATAGCGCCACCAGGCCGTGGCGACGCACGCGGCGGCCACCACGGTCAGCGTCACCTCGGGACCCGCGGTGAGGCTCTCGGCGGGGACCCGAGGGACGTGGGAGTACGGCGAGAGGCCGGAAACCCAGCCCGGCAGCTGGAGCAGCTCGGCCAGCGGACCGACCACGAAGAAGGCGACCAGGACGACCCAGCCGGCCATCGCCCAGCGGCTCCCCTGCGCCAGCCCGAGCAGCGCCAGGGCGCCGACCAGCCAGACGGCCGGGATCTGCACGAGGGCCGCGGCCAGGGTGCCGCCGAACGAGACGGAGGTGCCCACCGCCCCGACGGCCATGGCGAGGCCCGTGACCAGCAGGAGCCACGCCGTACCTCCCAGAGCCACGACGCCGACGGCCAGGAACGTCGTGGACCTGCTGGTGGCGGTGGCGAGCACCTCCTCGGTGCGCCCGTCGTGCTCCTCGGCCCCGCCGTGGCTCACCACGGTGACGGAGAAGCACGAGATCACCACGGCGCACACCGAGACCAGCGCTGCCACGAGCGTCTCCTGCAGGGCTCCGACGCCGCCGAGGCGCTGGATCATCTCGTGCGCGCCGGTCGAGTCGAGCATCGACTCGACGCTCGGGACGATCGCCGCCATCAATGCCCCGAGCACAGCGCAGGCCACGCTCCAGACCACCAGGCTCGTCGTGTGCACCCGCAGGTTGAGGGACAGCGCGTCCGCCAGACGCGGAGAGCCGGTGGCCGGCCCGGCCCGCTCGGCCAGCAGCCCGGAGCCCAGGTCGCGCCGGCCGTGGAGCACGAGGGCGGCGCTCACCAGGAGTACGGCGAGGCCGAGGTCGAGCAGCAGGACCCACCCGCGTGGGTCCGACCACGCCCGCAGCCGGGTGGACCACCCCAGTGGCGACATCCAGCTGAGCCAGGACACCGTGGTGTCGCCGACGGCGCGCACCAGGAAGAGCGCACCGATCGCGCCCGCCGCGATCGTGCCGCACGTCCGGGCACTCGCCGACAGCTGGGCGGCCACCGCCCCGATCCCGGTTCCGACCAGCCCGAGGCCGAGCCAGGATCCCGCGAACCAGAGCGACCCGGCCATCGGCAGGCCACCCGCGATGTCCGCGAGTCCCGCCGTCACCGCCACCAGCAGTGCCGCGACGACGCCGAGCAGGACCGCACTGGCCAGCGGGGCGGACGGGGCGATGCCGAGCGCCCCGACCAGCTCGGCGCGGCCGGACTCCTCCTCGACGCGGGTGTGCCGTCGTACCAGCACGACGCACAGCGCCATCACGAAGACGCCGTAGGTGACGGTCATCTTCGTCATCGCGAGCTCGCCCAGGCTGTGCACGTCGAGGACCGGTCCGTAGAGCGCAACCAGCGCGGAGCTGGCGTTGATGGACTCGGCGGCGGCGACCTGGTCCGCCGGGGTCGCGTAGAGACTGCCGGTGGCAGCGGCGGAGGCGTAGGCGAGCACCGCGAGCACGGCGGTCCAGGCGAGGACCAGCAACCGGCTGCGCCGTAGCGCGAAGCACGTCAGTCGGCCTACCCCCGTCACCGGACGGCCCCCTCCCCGCGGTAGGCGTCGAGGAACAGCTCCTCGAGCGTCGGGGGCGTGCTGGTGAGCGTGCGGATGCCGGCCGCGGTCAGAGCCGTCAGGACCTCTGGCAGCGCCTCCGGGTCGACGGTGCAGGCGACCACGGAGCCGTCGACGCTCCAGTCGTGGACCCCGGTGAGGCCGGTGAGGTCGGGCGCGGCACCGACCACCTCCGCGCGCACCCGCGAGCGGTGCAGGTGGCGCATGTCGTCCAGGCTCCCGGTCTCGGCCACCCGGCCCTGCCGGATGATCGTGACCCCGTCGGCCAGGCGCTCGACCTCGCTCAGGATGTGGCTGGAGAGCAGGACCGTCGTGCCCGCGGCTCGGCACTCGTCGACGCACTGGGCGAAGACCTCCTCCATCAGCGGATCCAGGCCGGAGGTCGGCTCGTCGAGAACCAGCAGGTCGGCGGGAGCGGCGAGGGCGGCGACCAGGGCGACCTTCTGCCGGTTGCCCTTGGAGTAGGCGCGGCCCTTCTTCGTGGGATCGAGCTCGAAGCGCTCCAACATCTCGCCGCGGCGGGGGTCGTCGACGGGCGCGCCGCGCATCCGGAGCAGCATGTCGATGACCTCTCCCCCGCTCAGGTTCGGCCACAGGCTCACGTCGCCGGGCACGTACGCGAGCCGGCGGTGCAGCGCAGCCGCCTCGCTCCAGGGGTCGCCGCCGAACAGCCGCACCTCGCCGGCGTCCTTGCGGATCAGCCCCAGCAGGATCCGCAGCGTGGTCGACTTGCCGGCTCCGTTGGGGCCGAGGAACCCGTGCACCTCGCCCGGGCGGACCGCCAGATCGAGCCCGTCGAGCGCCCTCGTCGGACCGAACGTCTTGACCAGGCCGCGGATGTCGATCACAGCGTCAGTCACGCCGTCCACCCTACGGATGGTGGAGCTCGCCGACCGCGGGGCCGCGCACTGCGAGGAGTTCGAGCGCAGCGTGTGACGCGCTAGTTTCGGTTCATGGAGCGCCTGCTGGAGACCACGACCCGATCGCTGCGACGTACGACGGTCTCGCGCCAGCGCGAGGGTCGGGTGCCCGGCATGTTCGCCGCGGTATGCCGCAGCGGCGACCTGCTCTGGAGCGACGGGGTGGGCCGGGCGGACGTCGGTGACGAGCGGCCTCCCGGGCCCGACGACCAGTTCCTGATCGCCTCCAACACCAAGACCTTCACCGCGGTGATGGTGATGCAGCTGCGCGACGAAGGCCGGTTGACCCTCGACGACCTGCTCGGTGACCACCTGAGCGAGGTGTCCCACCCGATCACCATCCGGCAGTGCCTGGCCCACGTGTCGGGGATGGCCCGCGAACCCCTGGGCGACGTCTGGGACACCCTCGAGCAACCCAGCGCCAAGGAGCTCCGGCGCGACTTCGACGACGTCGAGCGCATTCTGCGGCCCCACGAGCGCTGGCACTACTCCAACGTGGTCTACGCGATGCTCGGCCAGCTCATCGAGGAGCTGGACGAACGTCCCTGGGAGGAGTCGCTGCACACCCGCCTGCTGGATCCCCTCGAGCTGCGGCGTACGACGGTGGGCTTCGACGACGGACCGCGCTCCACCGGCTACTACGTCGCGCCGTACGACGACGTGCCGCGCGTGGAGCCCCTGATGGACCTCAAGGCGATGGCGCCCTGCGGTGCCCTGGCCAGCACCGCCACCGACCTCGCCCGGTGGTCGGCGTTCGTCGCCGACCCGGGCTCGCTGCTCTCCGCGGACACCCTCGAGGAGATGTGCCAGCCCCAGGTGCTGCTCAACACCGAGGCCTGGAACGGCGCCATGGGCCTGGGGTTCTTCCTGATGCGCTCCGCGACCGGCCGCACCTGGGTCGGCCACACCGGCGGCATGCCCGGCCACATCACCGGGGTCTTCACGCACCGCGAGACCGGCACCGGCGGGATCGTGCTGATGAACGCCACGGTCACCCCGGCGCCGGACACGCTCGCGATCGAGCTGGCCGACCACGTGCTCGAGCACGACCCGGTCGAGGACGAGCCCTGGCAGCCCGGCACCGAGGTGCCGCACGAGTACCTCCTACTGCTGGGCCGGTGGTTCTCCGAAGGTCATCCGTTCGTGTTCTCGGTCGCGCGGGGCAGGCTCGAGGCGCGGATCGACCTCCCGGCCGCCGCGAAGCTGCCGCCCTCGGTCTTCGAGCGGGTCTCGGACGACGTCTACCGCACCATCTCCGGGCGCGAGCGCGGTGAGCTGCTGCGGGTGACCCGCGCCGCGGACGGCTCGGTGGCCAAGCTCAACTGGGCGACCTACCTGTTCACCCGCGAGCCGATCGCGTTCGGCGAGCACCTCACGCGTTGACGACCTCGACCGTGACCGCGGTCGCGTCGGCGATGGCGGCGTCGAGCACCGCGCGTCGTGGGTCGGGTACGGCGAGCCACCGGCCGACGACCTCGAGTCCCTGAAGCCGGGAGTCGGCCAGCACGTCGGCGACCGCGACCTTGTCACCGCCGGTCACGACCGACAGAACTCCCGTGCCGAGGATCCGGGCGGCATGGCCAGCGGCGGCCTCGTAGGCCTGGCGCGCCTGGTTGTCGCGTCTGCGCGCGAACCGCTGCTGGCTCTGGCCACCGGCCTTGGTCCGTCCCTGCACGTGCCGCTGGCCGATCTTGTGCTCCACGAGAGTCGTGCCCCTCAGCCTGGCCACCGCGAAGCCGCCCTTGCGGACCAGGAGCACGCCCCACTCCCCCGTCGGCTCGACCGCCGCGACGAACACCTCGACGTCGGGCACCCCGTCGTACGACGCGTCGAAGGGCAGGCGGGCCACGAACGTCGACCCGTCCTCCGCCTCGCCCCGCAGTGCCCCGTCCCGGACCGACAGTGCGGCTCCGCCGTGTCGCTGCTCGAAGTTCCCGACCCATCGCGCCAGCCGCGCGGCCGGCACCTGCACCTCGCTCATGACCAGGTCACGCGGACGCCATCCAGGTGACGGTGGAGATCCATGGCCGCAGTGTGGCAGCCGGGCGTGCGTGGCCGCCCCCGAGATCTCGTGGCCCAACCGGGACGCGGAGCGCTTCTCCACGGGTCGGATAGGTTCCCTTTCAACGACACCGACGACAGGAGCCCGTCATGGCGGAACCCGAAGGTGCGGAGCTCGAGGCGATCCGGGCCCGTCGCGACGAGCTGCGCGAGACCTATCTCCGTCCCCTGGCCGAGCGACCGGCCAGCAACGGGCGCGGCGTGCACCACCTCGCGCTCGTGTGCAAGGACGTCGAGGAGACGATCCGCTTCTACCAGGACTTCCTCGGCTTCCCGCTGGTCGAGCTGGTCGAGAACCGCGACTACACCGGGTCCAGCCACTTCTTCTTCGACATCGGCAACCACAACCTGCTCGGCTTCTTCGACTTCC
>DAINSL010000011.1:0-20729 GCA_036741335.1 Nocardioides sp.
TTGCGTGAGGAGGGGATCCGGGTCATCCTGGTCAACTCCAACCCCGCCACGATCATGACCGACCCGGAGTTCGCCGACGCGACGTACGTCGAGCCGATCACCCCGGAGTTCGTCGAGATGGTGATCGCCGCCGAATTCAAGGCCGGGCACCCGGTCGATTGTCTTCTGGCCACCCTGGGCGGCCAGACCGCGCTCAACTGCGCGATGAGCCTGGCCGCGGCGGGCGTGCTCGAGAAGTACGGCGTGGAGCTGATCGGCGCGTCCATCGAGGCGATCGAGAAGGGCGAGAACCGCGAGTCCTTCAAGCGGGTCGTCGAAGGCCTGCCCGCCGAATGGGGCGCCGAGGTCGCGGCGTCCACGATCTGCCACACCATGGACGACTGCATCGCAGCCGCCGGCGAGCTCGGCTACCCGGTCGTCGTGCGTCCGAGCTTCACCATGGGCGGCGCCGGCTCCGGCCTGGCGTACGACGAGGAGGACCTGCGCCGGATCGCCGGCACGGGCCTCGCGCTGAGCCCCACCACCGAGGTGCTCCTCGAGGAGTCGATCCTCGGCTGGAAGGAGTACGAGCTCGAGGTCATGCGCGACCGGGCCGACAACGTCGTGATCGTCTGCTCGATCGAGAACGTCGACCCGATGGGCGTGCACACCGGCGACTCGATCACCGTCGCGCCCGCGCTGACGCTGACCGACCGGGAGTACCAACGGCTGCGCGACATCTCCATCGGCGTGATCCGCGAGGTCGGTGTCGACACCGGCGGCTGCAACATCCAGTTCGCGGTCAACCCGACCGACGGCCGGATCGTGGTGATCGAGATGAACCCGCGGGTGTCCCGGTCGAGTGCGCTGGCGTCGAAGGCGACCGGCTTCCCGATCGCCAAGATCGCGGCCAAGGTGGCGATCGGCTACACGCTCGATGAGATCCCCAACGACATCACGACCCGCCCGGACGGACAGAGCACTCCCGCCAGCTTCGAGCCCACGCTCGACTACGTGGTGGTGAAGGTGCCGCGGTTCGCGTTCGAGAAGTTCCCGGGGGCCGACCCGACGCTGACCACACACATGAAGTCGGTCGGCGAGGCGATGGCCATCGGCCGCAACTTCACCGAGGCGCTGCAGAAGGCCCTGCGTTCACTGGAGAGCCCGGACGCGGTCTTCGACTGGCACCGCGAGTGGGTGGAGCTCGACAAGGACAGCATCCTGGAGCGGATCCGGGTGCCCCACGACGGCCGGCTCAAGCTGGTGATGGACGCGATCCGGGCCGGGGCCACGCCCGAGGAGATCCACGAGGCCACGGCGATCGACCCGTGGTTCATCGACCAGCTGCTGCTGATCAACGAGGTGGCATCCGAGGTGACGGCCGCGAGCGAGCTGACCCCCGAGCTGCTGCGATTCGCGAAACGGCACGGCTTCAGCGACGCCCAGATCGGCAAGATCCGCGGGATGACGGCCGACGTGGTCAGGGGCGTGCGACACGCCCTGGGCATCCGGCCGGTCTACAAGACCGTGGACACCTGCGCGGCCGAGTTCGCCGCGGCCACGCCGTACCACTACTCGTCGTACGACGAGGAGAACGAGGTCCAGCCCCGCGAGAAGCCGGCGGTCATCATCCTCGGTTCGGGGCCCAACCGGATCGGCCAGGGCATCGAGTTCGACTACTCCTGCGTGCACGCATCGCTGGCGCTCGGCTCGGGGACTGCCGAACAACCGGGCGCGGGCTTCGAGACGATCATGGTCAACTGCAACCCCGAGACGGTCTCGACCGACTACGACACCTCCGACCGGCTCTACTTCGAGCCGCTGACGCTGGAGGACGTGCTCGAGGTCGTGCACGCCGAGCGGCAGGCCGGCCCGGTGGCCGGCGTGATCTGCCAGCTCGGCGGGCAGACGCCGCTCGGGCTGGCGCAGGGCCTTGCCGACAACGGGGTCCCGATCGTGGGCACCACGCCCGAGGCGATCCACCTGGCCGAGGAGCGCGGTGCCTTCGGGCGGGTGCTGGCCGAGGCCGGCCTGACCGCGCCGATGCACGGCATGGCGTCGTCGTACGACGAGGCCGCGGCGATCGCGGCGGAGATCGGCTACCCCGTCCTGGTGCGACCGTCGTACGTCCTCGGCGGCCGCGGCATGGAGATCGTGTACGACGACGGCGCCCTCGAGGGCTACATCGCCCGGGCCACCGCGATCAGCCCCGAGCACCCGGTGCTGGTCGACCGGTTCATCGACGACGCGGTCGAGATCGACGTCGACGCGATCTTCGACGGCGAGGAGCTCTTCCTGGGCGGCGTGATGGAGCACATCGAGGAGGCCGGCATCCACTCCGGCGACTCGGCCTGTGCGCTGCCGCCGATCACGCTGGGCGACCGCGAGATCGGCCGGATCCGCGAGGCGACCGAGGCGATCGCGCGTGGCGTCGGGGTGCTGGGGCTGATCAACATCCAGTTCGCGCTCGGCTCCGACGTGCTCTACGTGCTCGAGGCCAACCCGCGGGCCAGCCGGACGGTGCCGTTCGTGTCCAAGGCGACCGCCACGCCGCTGGCCAAGGCGGCGGCCCGGGTGATGCTCGGCGACTCGATCAAGCAGCTGCGCGGGGAGGGGATGCTGCCCGCGTCCGGCGACGGAGGCTCGCTTCCGTCCGACTCGCCGATCGCGGTCAAGGAGGCGGTGATGCCGTTCAACCGGTTCCGCCAGCCCGACGGCCTCTACGTCGACACCGTGCTCGGCCCGGAGATGAAGTCGACCGGTGAGGTGATGGGCTTCGACGCCGACTTCGGCCGCGCGTTCGCCAAGGCGCAGGCGGCCGCCTTCGGCCCGCTGCCCACCTCCGGCAAGGTGTTCGTGTCGATGGCCAACCGCGACAAGCGGACCATGATCTTCCCGATCAAGGTGCTGGCCGACCTCGGGTTCGAGATCCTCGCGACCCAGGGCACCGCCGACGTGCTGCGCCGCAACGGCGTCCACGCGGCCGTCGTACGCAAGCACTTCGACGGACCCGGACCGAACGGCGAGCCGACGACGGTGCAGCTGATCACCGATGGTGAGGTGGCGCTGGTCGTGAACACTCCGCACGGCTCGTCCGGCAGCGGCGGCTCGGTCCGGGTCGACGGCTACGAGATCCGCACTGCGGCGGTGCGCGCGAACGTCCCCTGCATCACCACCGTGCAGGGCCTCGGCGCGGCGGTCCAGGGCATCGAGGCCCGGATCCGCGGCGACATCGGCGTCCGCTCGTTGCAGGACTGGGCACGGCGTTGAGGCCTGCGATCCGGGGACGTCATACCTTCCGGTCGCCCGGACGACCACCTAGTATGACGTCCTGCGAAGCGTTATACGTTCCTGTTGCCCGGGCGACCACCTCGCACGACGTACGCAGGGGCGAGTGCGCGTGACGGCGTACGACGCCCTGTTCGACCGGGTCTTCACCCGGGTCGACGCGGAGCGGGCCCACCACCTGGGCTTCCGGGCGCTGCGGGTGGCCACCCCGGTCACCCGGCGGGTGCTGCCCGTGGCCGGCCGGCCGGTGCAGGCGATGGGGCTCACCTTCCCCAACCCACTCGGGCTGGCCGCCGGCTTCGACAAGAACGCCGTCGGGATCGACGCCCTCGCCGCGCTGGGCTTCGGGTTCGTCGAGGTCGGCACGGTCACCGCGCAGCCGCAGCCGGGCAACCCGCGACCTCGGCTGTTCCGGCTGCCCCACGACCGGGCGATCGTGAACCGGATGGGCTTCAACAACGACGGCGCCGAAGTGGTGGCGCGCCGGCTGGCCCGGCGTGCTGGGGCGTCACGACGAGCCGGGTCGACAGTGGTGGGCATCAACATCGGCAAGACCAAGGTGGTGCCGGAGCACGACGAGCCGGCGGTGCTCGCCGACTACGCGACCAGCGCCCGGCTGCTCGCGCCGTACGCCGACTACCTGGTCGTCAACGTCTCCTCGCCCAACACCCCCGGCCTCCGCTCGCTGCAGGCGGTCGACCGGCTGGCCCCCCTGCTCGAGGAGGTACGACGGGTGGCCGACGACGCGGCCGGGCGGCAGGTCCCGCTCTGCGTGAAGATCGCCCCCGATCTCGGCGACGACGACGTGGTCGCCGTGGCGCGACTCGCCGGGCTGCAGGGGCTGGACGGGATCATCGCCACCAACACCACGATCTCGCGGGACGGCCTGGCCAGCGGCGCTGCCGAGGTCGAGGCGCTGGGGCCCGGCGGTCTGTCCGGCCCGGTGCTGCGCCAGCGCTCCCTCGACGTGCTGAAGGTCCTCCGGGCCGAGGCGCCCGACCTCACCCTGATCGGCGTCGGGGGCGTCTCCACCCCCGAGGACGCCCGCGACCGCCTCGCCGCCGGCGCCGACCTGGTCCAGGCCTACACCGGCTTCGTGTACGGCGGACCGCTCTGGCCCCGCCGGCTCGTCCGGGGGCTGCCCGGATGAGCACGCCGCTCGGGCCACTCCACGTGACCGGTGAAGTGCTCGCCGCGAAGACCGTCGGGGCTCATCGCCACCTCACGCTGGTGGCGCCGGGGATCGGCGAGCGCTCCCGACCCGGCAGCTTCGTGGCGGTCTCCGCCGGTGAGGGACGGCTGGCGCGGCGAGCCCTCTGGATCCACCGGGTACGGCCGATGGGTGGCCACCGGGCCACGCTCGATGTCGTCGTCGACGCGCGGGGGAGCGGCACCCGCTGGCTGGCCGGACTCGTGCCGGGCTCCCCCGTGGAGGTCACCGGGCCACTCGGCCGGCCGTTCGCCCTGCCCCGCGAGTCGGCTCGGTGCCTGCTCGTCGGCGAGGGTTACGCGGCCGCCCCGCTGCTGTCGCTCGCGGAGCGACTGCGCGAGCGCTCCTGCCAGGTCCACCTCGTGCTGTGTGCTCCGGACGAGGCCCACCTCCTCGACGTCCTCGAGGCTCGCCGCAGCGTGGGTCGGGTCGAGGTGGTGATCGGTGATCCGGCGGCTGCGATCGCGGCCGCGGTGCCGGAGGCCGAGGTGGTGTACGCCGCCGGCACGGTGCCGACGCTGCGCGCCTCCGCCGACGCGGCCTCGATCGCCGGGGTCTCCTGCCAGGTGGCGCTCGAACGCCCGCTCACCTGCGCCACCGGCCTCTGCCACGGCTGTCCGGTACCCGTGACGGACGACGATGGCGGCTCACGGGTCGTCCGCGACTGCGTCGACGGTCCGGTGTTCCGGGCGGGCCGGGTCGACTGGGAGGCGCTCGGATGAGCGACTGGCCGTTCGCCAACCCGGTCCTCACCGCCTCCGGGTGCGGCGGCACCGGCCGCGAGCTCGCGTCGTACGGCGACCTCGGCGAGCTCGGTGGCTTCGTGACCCGCTCGATCACCCTGCACGTCCGCGCCGGCACTGCGGGGCCTCGCATCGTCGAGTCTCCGGCCGGCCTGATCAACGCGATCGGGCTCCAGAACCCGGGTGTCGAGGCGTTCCTGGCCGACGAGCTCCCGCTCCTCCTCGAGCTCGGCGCCACCGTGGTGGCCAGCATCGCCGGGAACTCCCTCGGCGAGTACGCCGAGGTCTCACGCGCGCTCGGACGTGCCGCCGGGGTGGTCGCGCTCGAGGTCAACCTGTCCGCACCGGATGCGTCGGGCACCGGACTGTTCGACGTCCGCGAGCCGTTCCAGGCCGCCAGCGTGGTCGCCGCCTGCCGGCGTGACCTGCCGCGAGGGGTGCTCGTGCTCGCCAAGCTCCGCAGCGACGTGCTGCGGGTCGTCGAGACCGCTCGCGCGGTCACCGACGCCGGGGCCGACGGCGTAGTGGTCGGCAACGCCGTACCCGCGGCGATGCCCGACGGCCGCCCGGGCGGACTGAGCGGCCCCGCGATCCGGCCACTGGCCCTGCGTTGCGTCTCCGAGCTCGTGGGGGCGCTCCCGGACACGCCCGTGATCGCCGTCGGCGGCATCATGGACGCCGTGGACGCCCGCACCTTCCTGGCCGCCGGTGCCCGTGCCGTCCAGGTCGGCAGCGCGCTCTTCCACGACCCGACGGCGGCGCACCAGATCGTGACCGCGCTGAGAGAGGAGACCACCGCGTGACCACCTTCGGCGCACGCCTGCACGCGGCCGTGCAGGGGCGGGGGCCACTGTGCGCGGGCATCGACCCGCACGGCTCGCTGCTGCGCGACTGGGGGTACGACGACGACGTGGCCGGCCTCGAGCGCTTCGCCCTCACCGCGGCCGACGCCCTTGCGCCCCGCGTCGCGCTCGTCAAGCCGCAGTCGGCCTTCTACGAGCGCTTCGGCAGCCGCGGCATCGCCGTGCTGGAGCGAGTCGTCACCACCTGCCGCGACGCGGGCGCGCTGGTCCTGCTCGACGTCAAGCGAGGCGACATCGGCTCCACCAGCCAGGCCTACGCCGACGCCTACCTCGACCAGTCCTCTCCGCTCGCGGTCGACGCGATCACCGCCAGTCCCTACCTCGGCTTCGGATCGCTGAACCCGATGATCGACACGGCCCGACGCGAGGGCGCGGGTGTCTTCGTCCTCGCACTGACCTCCAACAAAGAGGGCCCGGAGGTCCAGGCGGCCCGCACCGGCGACTCGACGGTGGCGGACGTGGTGCTGGACCACCTCCGCGAGCTCAACCACGACGCCACGCCGTTGGGCTCCTTCGGTGCGGTGGTCGGCGCGACGGTCGACGGCACCGGACACACCTTCGACATCAACGGTCCGCTCCTGGCACCCGGGTACGGCGCCCAGGGCGGCACGGTCGCCGACCTCCGGCGCATCTTCGGGGCGTCGGTCGGTCACGTGCTGCCCAGCACCTCGCGCGAGCTGCTCGGCGCCGGACCGGCCGGCGTGGCCGACGCCGCGGACCGGCTCAACGACCAGCTGCGCGAGCTCACCGCGTGATCCGCAGCGCGACCGGTGTCGCGGTGGCGGTCCTGGCGCTGCCGATGCTGGCCGGCTGCGGCAGCCGGAGCTACTGCGACACCGTGAAGTCCCACCAGGCCGAGCTGGGCACGATCATCCAGTCCGGTGACCGTGGTGCACTGCTGCAGGCGCTGCCGATCTTCGAGGACCTCCAGGGCGCGTCGCCCGGCGACGTCGCGGACGACTGGCAGCTCCTGGTCACCCGGATCACCGCGTTGCGGACCGCACTGACCGATGCGCACGTCGACCCCGCGTCGTACGACCCCCAGCATCCGCCGGCCGGCCTGACCTCCGAGCAAGGTACGGCGATCGTCCGGGCCGCCGCCGGCGTCGGCGCCGCGGACACCCGTCAGGCGCTGGCCGACCTGCAGACCGAGGTGCTCGACGTGTGCCACACACCCCTCGAGCTGTGACCTCCCGTTGCCGCTCCGCGCCGATGCTGACTAGATTGGCGTCCGCTGCCCACAGTGGACTCTTCGACGAAGGATGTGCCTTGGCCCTTCCACCGCTCACACCCGAGCAGCGCCATGCGGCCCTTGCCAAGGCGGCTGCCTCGCGCCGCGAACGCGCCGAGGTGAAGAACCGCCTCAAGAACTCCGGGGCCTCGATCTCCCAGGTGCTGCACGACGGCCAGGCGAACGACGTGATCGGCAAGATGCGGGTCGTCGACCTGCTCTGCTCCATGCCCGGTGTGGGCAAGGTCCGTGCTCGCCAGCTGATGGAGCGCATCGGCATCGCCGAGAGCCGCCGGGTCCGGGGCCTGGGCACCAAGCAGGTCGCGGCGCTCGAGCGCGAGTTCGCCCCCGGCGAGTGACCCCACCCGAGCCCCTGCCCGAGGCCGTGCCCGAAGTGGGGCACACCCGCCTGACCGTGCTGGCCGGCCCGACGGCCGTCGGCAAGGGGTCGGTGTCCGCGGACATCCGGGCGCACCACCCCGAGGTGTGGATCTCCGTCTCGGCGACCACCCGTGCGCCGCGTCCCGGTGAGCAGGACGGTGTCCACTACTGGTTCGTCTCGGAGGCGGAGTTCGACCGGATGGTCGCCGACGGCGAGTTCCTCGAGTGGGCGGTCGTGCACGGTCAGGCCCGCTACGGCACCGCGCGCGAGCCGGTCGACGAGGCGCTCGCCGCGGGGCGGCTGGCCCTGCTGGAGATCGACCTGCAGGGAGCCCGGCAGGTGCGCGAGGCGATGCCGACAGCGTTGTTCTGCTTCCTGGCGCCACCGTCGTGGGAGGAGCTGGTACGCCGCCTGGTCGGCCGTGGCACCGAAACCGACGACGAGCGTGAGCGCCGCCTCGCCACCGCGCGCGACGAGATCGCCTCCGAGCCGGAGTTCGACGTGGTCATCGTGAACACTGAAATTCACGCTGCCGCGGAGGAGTTGGTAGCCTTGATGGTGCTCGACCCCAACTCCTGAGACTTGTGAGGCTTCTGCGTGTCCGCACCCACCCCGGCCGCCGAGGGCGTGACCAACCCCTCGATCGACGACCTGCTGACCAAGACCGACAGCAAGTACAAGCTGGTCCTCTACAGCGCGAAGCGCGCGCGTCAGATCAACGCCTACTACTCCCAGCTCGGCGAGGGCCTGCTCGAATACGTCGGGCCGCTGGTCGACACCCACGTGCAGGAGAAGCCGCTCTCGATCGCCCTGCGCGAGATCAACGAAGACCTGCTGACCTGCGAGGACGTCGACCCGGCCGAGCTGGCCGCCGAGGAGGAGGCCAAGAAGGCCGCCCGCCTCGACGCGTCCTTCTCCCGCGAGTGAGCTGACCGGTCGCGATGACCGACCACATGGCCGCATCCGACGCCTCCGCCGAGGCGGCGGGGCGGCCATCGTCGGTTGCGGAGCCGCCTCGCATCGTCCTCGGAGTCTCCGGCGGGATCGCCGCCTACAAGGCCTGTGAGCTGGTCCGCCTGTTCACCGAGAGCGGTCACGACGTCACCGTGGTCCCGACCCCTGCCGCCCTGCGGTTCGTCGGCGCCGCCACCTGGGCCGCGCTGTCGGGCAAGCCGGTGGCCACCGACGTCTGGGCCGACGTCCACCAGGTCCCGCACGTGCGGATCGGCCAGTCGGCCGACCTCGTGGTGGTCGCGCCGGCGACGGCCGACCTGCTCGCCCGGGCCGCGCAGGGCAGGGCCGACGACCTGCTGACCAACGTCCTGCTGACCGCGCGATGCCCGGTGGTCTTCGCCCCCGCCATGCACACCGAGATGTGGGAGCACCCCGCCACGCAGGCCAACGTCGCGACCCTGCGCGAGCGCGGCGCGCTGGTCATCGAGCCCGCGGTCGGCCGCCTGACCGGCGCGGACTCCGGCAAGGGCCGTCTCCCCGAACCGGACGAGATCTTCGAGATCTGCCGCGACGTCCTCACCCGCGGCATCACCCGTCCCGACCTCGTCGGGAGGTCGGTCGTGATCTCCGCGGGCGGCACACGCGAGCCGCTCGACCCGGTGCGGTTCCTAGGCAACCGCTCCTCGGGCCTGCAGGGCATCGCCCTGGCCCGCACCGCCGCGGCCCGCGGCGCGGACGTCACCCTCGTCGCCGCCAACGTCTCCCTGCCCGACCCGGCCGGCGTCAAGGTGATCCGGGTGGAGACCACCGAGGAGCTGCGCGACACCGTCGTCTCGGCCGCGGTCTCCGCCGATGCCGTCGTGATGGCCGCCGCTCCGGCCGACTTCCGGCCGGTCAGCACCAGCGAGTCCAAGATCAAGAAGTCCCCGGACGGCTCGGCGCCCGCGATCGAGCTGACCCAAACGCCCGACATCCTCGCGGAGCTCTCGCACGCCCGCTCACGCCCGGGGCAGGTGGTGGTCGGCTTCGCCGCCGAGACCGGCGACGACACCGGATCGGTCCTCGACCAGGCCTTGGCCAAGCTGGCCCGCAAGGGCTGCGACCTGCTCGTCGTCAACGATGTCGGCGGGGGATCGGTGTTCGGCGAGCCGGACAACCAGGCCGTCATCCTGTCGACGGACCGCGACCCGCTCGACCTACCCCGGAGCTCGAAGACCGCGCTTGCTCACGTCATTTGGGACGAAGTGGCCCGCAGACTGCAAGATTGACCCCCGAACGCCGACCACCACCTCGCCGAACCAGGAGCACCCACACCGTGACCGGACGCCTCTTCACCTCCGAATCCGTCACCGAGGGGCACCCCGACAAGATCGCCGACCAGATCAGCGACTCGGTCCTCGACGAGATGCTCCGCCAGGACGCCCATAGCCGCGTCGCCGTCGAGACGCTGCTGACGACCGGGCTCGTCGTCGTCGCCGGAGAGGTGAGCACGACAGGCTACGTCGACATCAAGCAGATCGTCCGCAAGCGGATCCTCGACATCGGCTATGACTCCTCGGACAAGGGCTTCGACGGACACTCGTGCGGGGTCATGGTGGCGATCGGCGGCCAGTCCGGCGACATCGCCCAGGGTGTCGACTCCGGTCACGAGTCGCGGAGCGGCTCCATCGACGCGATGGACAAGCAGGGTGCCGGCGACCAGGGCCTGATGTTCGGCTACGCCTGCGACGACACCGACGTGCTGATGCCCCTGCCGATCACCATGGCCCAGCGCCTGGCCGAACGGCTCACGGCCGTGCGAAACGACGGCACGCTGCCCTACCTGCGCCCCGACGGAAAGACCCAGGTGACGATCGAGTACGACGCGGACAACCGTCCGGTGCGCGTCGACACCGTCGTGGTCTCGACCCAGCATGCCGACGACGTCGACCTGGTCCACACCCTCGAGCCAGACATCAAGAAGCACGTCATCGACCCGGTGCTCGCGAGCTTCGACATCCCGTCGGAGGGCTACCGGCTGCTGGTGAACCCGACCGGGCGCTTCGTCGTCGGGGGCCCGATGGGCGACGCCGGTCTGACCGGCCGCAAGATCATTGTCGACACCTACGGCGGCATGGCGCGCCACGGTGGCGGGGCGTTCTCGGGCAAGGACCCGTCGAAGGTCGACCGCTCCGGGGCCTACGCGATGCGATGGGTCGCCAAGAACGTCGTCGCGGCAGGTCTGGCCCGGCGCTGCGAGGCGCAGGTCGCGTACGCCATCGGGAAGGCACAGCCGGTGGGGGTCTTCATCGAGACCTTCGGCACCGGTGTGATCCCCGACGAGGAGATCCAGAAGGCCGTCCTCGAGGTCTTCGACCTCCGTCCCGCCGCGATCATCGAGGACCTCGACCTGCTCCGCCCGATCTACGCCAAGACCGCGGCCTACGGTCACTTCGGCCGCGAGCTCCCGGAGTTCACGTGGGAGCGGACCGACCGGGTCGAGGCGCTGCGCAAGGCCGCGGGTCTCGCCGACTGATCTGCGCCGTGCCGGAGCGTTATCACTTCTTGACCGCCCGGTGATGTCTCGCGCCCGTCGCCGCTGACTAGATTGCCCGGAGACGAACGGCCGCCAGGCCAGACGGGGGCGATCCGGTGAGGTCCAAGGCAACAGCGTTCGGGGTCGTCCTGGCCCTGTCCACCGCGGCCGTCGGGCTGCCTGCTGCCGGTCGCCCCGCTCCGGCGACCGATCGCGCGGGCCGGGCACTCAGCCGGCTCGACGCGGAGGCGCGTGGCGACGTCCAGGTGTCCCGCGGTTCAGGCAGCAGCGCGACGGCCTGCGGTTGATCGGGGGTGCGGTCGCGGTCGACCTGCGCCCCGACCGGCAGCTCATCGGTGGGGCCAAGACCCGTTTCCAGTGGCGCGTGGGAGGGCACGCGATCTCGGGTTCGACCGAGTCGACGTACCGGGTGCGCGCCGCCGACGTCGGTCACCGGCTGAGTGTCCGGGTCACCGCACACGTGGCCGGGCACGGCCACACCGCCACCACGTCGCCCGGGACCGGTCGCGTCGCACGGCGGTGACACAGCTACGTCGTACGACGGTCGGCACCCGCTGGTAGAACTGCGGCCATGGCCGAGCGCGGGCAACCACCCCCCGAGACCCTGCCGGGTCTTCGGGCGACGGTGCGCGCGTCCCGGGCTCGCCGCCCGCGCCGGGCTGTTCCAGAGCCGACGGCCGAGGTCGACCCGGTCGCCCGCGTCCTGGTCGACACCCCGCTCGCGCACCTCGACCGCACCTTCGACTACGCCGTGCCCGCCTCCCTAGCCGATGCTGCGGTCCCGGGTGCTCGGGTCAAGGTGCGGTTCGCGGGCAAGGATCTGGGCGGGTTCGTGGTGGCGCGCGCGGCCGAGTCCGAGCACACCGGGACGCTCACGCCGATCCGCACGGTGGTGAGCGCCGAGCGCGTGCTTGCCCCGGCGATCGCGGAGCTCGCCGCGACCCTGGCCGAGCGTTACGCCGGCACCCGTGCCGACGTGCTCCGACTCGCCGTCCCACCCCGCCATGCCACGACCGAGAAGCAGCCGTCCCCGGCCGAGGACGCCGTGAGCGTGGATCCCCCCGCGGCCCAGGAGGCGTGGGCTGCCTACCCGGCGGCGGGCGCCTTCCTCGACCACCTCGCGGGCGGCGGCCTCCCGCGTGCGGTCTGGTCGGCCGCCCCCGGTGAGGACTGGCCGCTCCTGCTCGCGCACGCGGCGGCGGTGACCCTGGCCGGAGGCCGCGGCAGCGTGCTCTGCGTTCCCGACCGGCGCGACGTGGCGCGACTCGACGCCGCCCTCACCGTCGTCCTCGGGGCCGGCCACCACGTGGTCCTCACCGCGGGGGTCGGGCCGGCACGCCGTTACCGCGAGTTCCTCGCCGTCTCGCGTGGCACCCGCCGGATCGTGGTCGGCACGCGGGCGGCGGCCTTCGCGCCGGTCGCCGACCTCGGCTTCGTCGCGATCTGGGACGACGGAGACGACCTGCACGCCGAGCCCCGCGCGCCCTACCCCCACGCCCGCGAGACCCTCCTGATCCGGGCCCTCCAGGACGACGCGGCCGCCCTGGTCGGCGCGTTCTCCCGCAGCGTCGAGGCCGAGCAGCTGCTGACGACCGGTTGGGCCCACGAGCTGACGCTCCCGCGAGACGCGTTGCGCGCGGCGGTCACGGTCTCCGTGACCGGAGCCACCGACCAGGACCTCGAGCGCGACCCGCTGGCGCGCGCGAGCCGGCTGCCCAAACAGGCCTACGACGCCCTGGCGGCGGGGCTCGAGCGCGGGCCGGTGCTCGTGCAGACGCCTCGTCAGGGGTACGCCGCGTCGCTGGCCTGTGAGCGGTGCCGGACCCCCGCGCGGTGTGACAGGTGCTCCGGCCCGCTGGCCGTGCCCGGCCGCGCCTCGCCGCCCGCCTGCCGCTGGTGCGGCACCGTGGTCGAGGCATGGTCGTGCCCGGAGTGCGGGCATCGCGGCCTGCGCGCCCCGGTGGTGGGGGAGCGGCGTACCGCCGAGGAGCTCGGTCGGGCCTTCCCCGCGGTACCCGTGGTGGCCTCCGGCGGTGACCACGTCGTCGACACCGTTGCCGCGCGGCCCGCGATCGTGGTGGCCACGCCCGGTGCCGAGCCGGTGGCAGACAGGGGCTATGCCACCGTGCTCCTGCTCGACACCTGGCTCGCGCTGGCCCGCGCCGACCTGCGCACCGACGAGGAAGCGTTGCGTCGATGGCTCAACGCCGCCGGGCTGGTCACACCCGGAGGTGCAGTGGTGGCCGTGGGCGACCCCGCGCATCCGGCGCTCCAGGCGCTGGTCCGCTGGGACCCCGACGGCTACGCCCGGCGCGAGGCCGAGTCGCGGGCCGAGGCGCACCTGCCCCCGGCCAGCCGGATCGCGACGTTCACCGGCGAGCCGGGCGCCGTCGGCGACGCTCTGACGCTGCTCGACCGCCCTCCCGGCGCCGAGGTGCTGGGACCCGTGGCCGTCGACGACGGCGAGTCCCGGGTGGTGGTCCGGGTTCCGCGTGCGCAGGCGATGGCGCTCTCGCGGGCGCTGGGCGAGGTGCAGCGGCTGCGGTCGGCCCGCAAGCTCGACGCGGTGCGCATCCAGGTGGATCCGGTGACGCTGTGAGGGCACCGCTCCGCACCGCCTCCTAGACTTGGCGGGCCGTCGGTCTCGACAGGCTCGACCAGCGAGGTAGAGGAGTCCCGTGGCCATCCAGCCGATCCGCCTCTTCGGCGATCCCGTGCTGCGCACCGCCGCCATCGAGGTCGTCGACTTCGACCGCGAGCTGCGTCGCCTGATCGAGGACCTCACCGACACGATGAGAGAGGCGCCGGGTGCCGGTCTCGCCGCCCCGCAGATCGGGGTCGGCCTCCGTGCGTTCACGTGGTACGTCGACGGGGAGGTCGGCCACCTGGTCAACCCGGTCCTGGACCTGTCCGCGGAGACCCAGGACGGACCCGAGGGCTGCCTGTCGATCCCCGGCCTCTCCATCGACTGCCGTCGCGCGCTCTCGGTCGTGGCCCGCGGCTTCGACATGTACGGCGAGCCGGTGACGATCGAGGGCAGCGAGCTGCTGGCCCGCGCGATCCAGCACGAGACCGACCACCTCGACGGCGTCCTGTTCCTCGACCGACTGGAGCCGGCGAACCGGAAGCTGGCGATGAAGGAGATCCGGGAGTCCGACTGGTTCGGTCTCGCCGGTGCTCCCGCGATCAAGATGTCGCCGCATCCCACCGGCGGGCTCGCGCTCTGATGCGGCTCGTCTTCGCCGGCACGCCGGAGGTGGCCCTACCCGCGCTCACGGCCGTCGCGGCGTCCGCCCACGACCTGGTCGGGGTCGTGACGCGTCCCGACGCGCCCGCCGGACGTGGTCGCAGGCTGACGCCGTCGCCGGTGGCCGACGCGGCCGAGGCGCTCGGCGTACCCGTCCTCAAGCCCGGTCACCCGCGCGAACCCGACTTCCAGGCGGCGCTCCGCGACCTGGCTCCCGACGCCTGTCCGGTCGTCGCGTACGGCGCTCTGCTGCCCCAGTCGGCGCTCGACATCCCGCCCTACGGCTGGGTCAACCTGCACTTCTCGCTGCTCCCCGCCTGGCGCGGCGCGGCCCCGGTCCAGCACGCCCTGTGGGCGGGCGACGACGTCACCGGAGCCACCACGTTCCGGATCGTGAAGGAGCTCGATGCCGGGCCGACCTTCGGGCTGATGACCGAGACGATCCGGCCGCGCGACACCGCCGGCGACCTGCTCGGCCGTCTCGCCGAGGGCGGTGCCGGCCTGCTGGTGACCACGCTCGACGGCATCGCCGACGGGTCGCTCGAGGCCCGCCCGCAGACCGGTGACGACGTCTCGTTCGCGCCGAAGATCGGCGTCGACGATGCCCGGGTCGACTGGCACCAGCCCGCCGCCGTCGTCGACCGGCAGGTCCGGGCCTGCACGCCCGCGCCGGGCGCGTGGACGACGTACGCCGGCGAGCGCCTCAAGCTCGGCCCGGTGACCCCGGCAGACGGGTCTCTGCCTCCGGGTGAGGTGATGGCCGGCAAGAACGCCGTCGTCGTCGGGACCGGCACCGGCGCGGTCCGCCTCGGCGAGGTGCAGGCCGTGGGCAAGCGGCCGATGGCGGCCGCGGACTGGGCCCGTGGCCTCCGCCTCGCCGGCGGTGAGGTGCTGGCATGAGCCGCAGGGCGCGCGTGGCCGACGTCGACGCGATCTGCCGGTCGCTGCCGGAGGTTGAGCTCGGCACGTCGTGGGGCGACCGCCCGACCTACCTCGTGAAGCAGAAGCCGAAGCCGCGCGGCTTCGTGCTCGCCCGGGCCCCGCGCTACGACGCCGTGGATCCCGAGACCGGCGAGGAGTACGACGACCTGCTGGTGATCCGCACCGCGAACCCCGCGGACAAGGCGGCGCTGGTCGAGGCGGACGGACCGTTCTTCACCATCGACCACTTCCGCAGCTACAACGCGGTGCTGCTCCAGCAGAGCCGGATCGGCGAGCTCGACGTCGACGAGCTGCGTGAGGTGCTGACCGATGCGTGGCTGGCGGTCGCGCCGAAGCGGCTGGCCACTGCGTTCATGGCCGGCGAGCGATGACAGCCCCCGACCCGGCCCGGCGGGCGGCGTACGACGTCCTGCGGGCGGTCCGGGTGGCCGACGCCTACACCAACCTGGCGCTGCCGGTGGCCCTCGGCCGACGCGGCGTGACGGGCCGCGACGCGGCGTTCGCCACCGAGCTGGCCAGCGGGACGATCCGGCGCCGAGGCACCTATGACGCGATCCTCGCCGAGTGCATCGACCGGGCCTTGGACAAGGTGCAGGTCAAGGTGCTCGACATCCTGCGGCTGGGGTGCCATCAAATGCTCTCGATGCGGGTGCCACCGCACGCCGCGATCAGCACCAGCGTCGACCTGGCCCGTTCCGAGGTCGGTGAGGGGGCGGCGGGGTTCACCAACGCCGTGCTGCGCAGGGTCGCCGTGCACGACCGGGATGCCTGGGTCAGACGGGTCGCGCCCGATCCCGACCGGGACCCGATGGGCTATGCGGAGGTCGCCTACAGCCATCCCCGCTGGATCGTCGAGCTGTTGACCGAGGCGGTGGGCGGCGCCGAGATCGACGCGCTGCTGAGCGCCGACAACGACTCACCCGCGGTGACACTGGTCGCGCGGCCGGGGCGGTCGACCCGAGACGAGCTTCCGGGGCAGCCGACGCGCTGGTCGCCGTACGGCGTGGTGTCGTCCGGCGGCGACCCGGGTGCGGTCGCGGCGGTCGCGGAGGGCCGGGCGGGAGTGCAGGACGAGGGATCCCAGCTGGTGGCGATCGCGCTCGCCGACACACCCGTGGACGGGCCGGATCTGCGGTGGCTCGACCTGTGCGCCGGGCCGGGAGGCAAGGCTGCTCTGCTGGCGGCGCTCGCGGCGGGCCGCGGTGCCGGACTGGTCGCCGCCGAGCTCCAGCCGCATCGAGCGGACCTCGTGCGCCGTACCCTCGCCGGGGCCGACGGCGTCGAGGCGGTCACCGTCGCCGACGGCACCGCGCCCCCGTGGCAGCCGGGCAGCTTCGACCGTGTGCTCGTCGATGCGCCCTGCTCGGGACTCGGCGCCCTGCGCCGCCGGCCCGAGGCCCGCTGGCACAAGAGCCCCGACGACCTGCCCGGGCTCGTGGAGCTCCAGGCGGCCCTGCTCACCTCCGCGCTGTCGCTGGTCCGTCCGGGCGGGGTGGTCGTCTACGCGACCTGCTCGCCGGTGCTGGCCGAGACGATCGGCGTGGTCAGCCGGGTCCTCGACGCCCACCACGGAGCTTCCCTCGAGCCCGTGCCCCTAGAGGTACCCGACAGTGCGGGACCGCTCCCCGGCACCGTCCAGCTGTGGCCGCACCGTCATCGCACCGACGCGATGTTCATGGCCCTGCTCCGTCGCGCCTGAGCCGGAACTGGAACACCCTGTTCCAGATCCGTTCTCGCGGCCACCCGGGAACGGCGACAGGGTGTTCCAAAACCCGGCCGCGGGACGCCTCGGCGCTAGCGTGGGCAGATGGCGAGCCCGTTCACCGAGGTCGAGGTGGACAACCGCGTCGTCAAGGTGACCAACCCCGACCGCGTCTACTTCCCTCCCCTCCATCCAGGGGAGAACGGGGCCACCAAGCTCGACGTGGTGGAGTACTACCTGGCCGTCGGGCCGGGGATCGTCAACGCGCTGTTCGAGCGGCCGTGCATGCTGCATCGCTTCCCGACCGGCCTGTCCGGGGAGAAGGTCCACCAGAAACGGCTGCCCGCCGGTGCGCCCGACTGGGTCGAGACGGTCCAGCTCCACTTCCCGCGCTGGAACCGCACCGCCGACGAGCTCTGTGTCACCGAGCTCGGGGCGGTCATCTGGGCGGTGCAGATGTCGACCGTCGAGTTCCATCCGTGGAACAGCCGCCGCGAGGATCCCGAGAAGCCCGACGAATGGCGCATCGACCTCGACCCGGGGCCGCTGAGCGACTTCGCCCAGGTGCAGCGCGTCGCCCGCGTCGTCCACGAGATCCTCGACGAGCTCGGGGCCGTGGGCTATCCCAAGACCAGTGGCGGCAAGGGGCTGCACATCTACGTGCGGATCAAGCCCGAGCACGGGCACAAGGAGGTACGCCGGGCCGCGCTGGCGTTCGCCCGGGAGGTCGAGCGACGGATGCCCGACGACGTGACCACCCTGTGGTGGCGCAAGGACCGCGACCCGCACCACCTCTTCGTGGACTACAACCAGAACGCCCGCGACCACACGATCGCCGCGGCGTACTCCGTGCGCGGCGTCCCCGACGCCCGCGTGTCCACCCCGGTGCGCTGGGACGAGGTCGACGACTGCGACCCGCACGACCTCACGATCTTCACCGTCCCGCAGCGGTACGCCGAGCTGGGCGCCCTGCACGCCGACATCGACGACCACGTCTTCGACATCTCCGCGCTGCGGCAGTGGGCGGATCGCGACGAGGCCGACCCGGACCTTCCGTCGGTCGAGCCTGTCGAGTCCACCAGACCCTAGGATCACGGCGTGGCCACCCCGAGCACGCCGAGCGCCCCGACGAGGGATGACCCTGCGCCGGCCGCCGTGGCGGCGTACGCCGCCGACCACGACGACCTGGTGCTGGCGGGCGCGGAGGCGGTCGAGCTGGTCACCAGCGTCCTCGACGAGGCCGGCATCAACTACCTGAGCGTGTCGGGTCGCACGAAGAGCATCGCGTCGTTCGCCGAGAAGGCGACGCGATCGGCCGACGGGGCGCGGCTCTACACCGACCCGCTTCGTGAGATCGGCGACCAGCTCGGCGTCCGCGTGATCACCTACGTCCGCGACGACGTGGCCGCGGTGGCCGACCTCCTGGGCGACCAGGTCGTCGTCAACGATGACCGCGACCTCGGCCGCGAGACAGCCAGCGAGGGCAGGTTCGGCTACGCGAGCCGCCACCTGCAGATCGCGCTCGACGCCGCTCGCGAGAGCCAGTCCGCCTATGCCCACCTGCCCGGCCGCAACGTCCAGGTACAGATCCGGACCGTCCTCCAGCACGCGTGGGCGGAGTTCGAGCACGACATTCGATACAAGGGCACGGTCCCGATCGAGCACGCCCATGACTTCGACCGGCGCTTCACGCTGGCGGCGGGGCTGCTCGAGCTGGCCGACCACGAGTTCGCCACCATCCGGGACCGCCTGCGCAGACCGGTGAACAACGCCGGCCACGGTCAGCCCGGCGTGTCCGACGCCGACCCGCGGATGGACGCGCGTGAGCTGGCTGCCTTCCTGGCCGGCCAGTACGCCGACGCCGGCTGGTCGCGGAGCGATCACTATGCGTGGGTCTCCGGCCTGCTGCTCGAGCTCGGCATCACGTCCCTGGACGAGCTCGCCGTGGTGCTTCGCGCCGCCGACGAGGAGTCGATCCGGGAACGCATGGACTACCGCTACCCCCCGGGGGCGGTACGACGGCTCGACGACGCCCTGCTCGCGACGTACGGCGAGGAGTACGTCCGCCTGTACGGGAATGCGCACCGGGTGGCGGCGCTGTGCGCGCGGCTGGACAAGCTGGGCGAGGCCGCGCCCTAGGATCGCCGCGTGGACATCCAGATCACCCCGAGCATCCTCACCGCGGACTTCGCCGACCTCGCCGCCGAGCTCGCCCGGATCCCCAGTGCTGACTGGATCCATGTGGACGTGATGGACAACCACTTCGTACCCAACCTGACCTTCGGCCCGACCATGGTCGAGGCGCTGGCGAAGAGCACGGCGCAGCCCATCGACGCCCACCTGATGATCACCGACGCCGACCGCAACGCCGCGGCCTACGTCGAGGCGGGTGCCGCCAGCGTGACGTTCCACGTCGAGGCCGCGGCTGCCCCGATACGGCTGGCCCGCGAGATCCGCAGGCAGGGGGCACGAGCCAGCATGGCGCTCAAGCCGGCCACCCCGATCGACCCGTACGAGGACCTGCTGCCGGAGCTCGACATGGTGCTGATCATGACTGTGGAGCCCGGCTTCGGCGGCCAGAAGTTCCTCGACCTGTGCCTGCCCAAGATCCGCCGGGCCCGTGAGCTCATGGACAAACACGGCGTGGAGGCGTGGTTGCAGGTCGATGGTGGTGTCAGCCTCGAGACCATCGAGCGCTGCGCCGACGCGGGTGCCGACGTGTTCGTGGCCGGTTCGGCGGTCTTCGACGCGGACGACCCCGACGCCATGGTCCAGGCGCTTCGCGAGGCCGCCGCCCGCTGAGTCGGGAGGCGGCGTACGACTATCTCCGGCGGCCTGCGTGACGAGCGCCACGTGAGTGCGGGCCGTAGCCGCGCTACGCTGGATCCTGCAAGAGCAGAGATGCTCGCGTGCTCTGGGGGCGGTGAAACTCCGCACCGGCGGTGACTGAGTGGAAGCTTCTTCGCTTCGCTCAGAAGTCCGCGACCCGGTCGCAGCCAGTGACCGGTTGACCAGGTGGAACTCCTGGACCGACGGTCAAAGTCCGGATGGGAAGCGCACGCAGGCGGTCGGGTCGTTTTCCGACACCACCGACCGACATGTGCCCCGGAGTCCGCGACCTGGACACGAGGGGCCCGATGAGCGTCAGCGACAACGAGCGCACGGCGATGCACCGCGCCCTCGCGCTGGCCGTCACCGCCGGCGTACCTCTGGGTCCCAACCCGCGCGTCGGCTGCGTGCTGATCGACGACGAGGGACGCACCATCGCCGAGGGGTACCACCGCGGCGCCGGGTCCCCCCACGCCGAGGCCGACGCGCTCGCCCGATCAGGCACCGCGGCACGCGGCGCCACTGCCGTGGTGACACTCGAGCCCTGCAACCACACCGGCCGCACCGGCCCGTGTGCGCAGGCGCTCGTCGACTCCGGCGTACGACGCGTGGTCGTCGGCCAGCGCGACACCAACCCGGTAGCGACCGGGGGAGTGGAGACCCTCCGTGCCGCCGGTGTCGACGTCGAGACCGGTCTGCTCGCCGAGGAGGCCCGGGTGGTCAACCGGGTCTGGACGTTCGCCGTGGAGCACGGCCGCCCGTTCGTGACCTGGAAGTTCGCCACCACGCTGGACGGACGCAGCGCCGCGGCCGACGGGACGAA
>DAINSL010000011.1:20739-29737 GCA_036741335.1 Nocardioides sp.
TATCGGGGAGCCGATGGGTCTCCAGCGCGGGGGCACGTCGGGACACCCATCGGCTACGGGCCCTGTGCGACACCATGCTCGTCGGCACGAACACGGTGGCTGTCGACAACCCCCTCCTGACCGTGCGCGACGTCGACGACCAGCCGCTCGCGCGACAGCCGCTCCGCGTCGTGATGGGGGAGCGAGCACTTGACCCCGCGCACCGGGTGTTCGGCCCCGAGGCAGAGACGCTGCATCTCCACACACGGGACCCCGAGGCAGCACTGAAGGAGCTCTTCGCCCGCGACCGGCAGCACGTCTTCCTCGAGGGTGGCCCGACGCTGGCCGCGGCGTTCGTGCGGGCCGGGCTGGTCGACGAGATCGTGGCCTACGTCGCGCCGATGCTGCTCGGTGCCGGGCGCTCCGCCGTCGGCGACCTGGGCATCACCACGATCTCCGACGCGTTGCACCTGGTCGTGACCGACGTGACCGTGCTCGAACCCGTGAACGAGCATGACGACAGGGACGTACGCATCACAATGAGGAGGGTCTGATGTTCACCGGGATCGTCGAGGAGCTCGGCACCGTCGAGGCGATCGAACCACAGGGCGACGCACTCCGGCTCTCGATCAGGACCGAGACGGTGCTGAGCGACGTCCGGCTCGGCGACTCGATCGCGGTCAACGGCTGCTGCCTGACCGTGGCCTCGGTCGATGACGGAGTCTGGACCGCCGACGTGATGCAGGAGACCCTCGACAAGACCTCGCTGGTCGGGGCCGGGCCCGGTGACCGGGTCAACCTGGAGCGCGCCGTCACCGCCGGCGCCCGGCTGGGCGGCCACATCGTCCAGGGTCACGTCGACGGCGTCGGCACCGTGACCCGCCGTACGCCGAGCGAGCACTGGGAGCTGGTCGAGATCTCGCTGCCCCCGGAGCTGTCGCGCTACCTCGTCGACAAGGGGTCGATCACGGTCGACGGCGTGAGCCTGACCGTGGTGGACACCGGCGCGCGGAGCTTCACGGTCAGCCTGATCCCCGAGACTCTGACGCGCACCACGCTCGGCTTCCGCGCACCCGGCGACCGCGTGAACCTCGAGGTCGACGTCATCGCCAAGTACGTCGAGCGGTTGCTCGGCGACCGCGTTCCCCCCGCCCCCACCAGCAGCAAGGACGCATCGTGAACTTCCTCCAGTGGCTCTACGACGCCCAGGTGACCATCGCCGGTCATCCGATCACGTGGCGCGAGATCCTCGGCAACGCCTTCGGGTTCGCCTCTGCGATCGGGGGTCTGCGGCGCCGGGTCTGGGCCTGGCCGGTAGGCATCGTGGGCAACGTGATGCTGTTCACCGTCTTCATCGCCGCCACCTTCGAGCCCGGCGCGCAGCAACCGCTGTTCGGCCAGGCCGGGCGCCAGGTGTTCTTCGTGATCACCAGCGTCTACGGCTGGTGGCGCTGGCGACAGGTCAAGGCGCTGCGCGGCGACGACCAGCCTGCGATCACGCCGCGTTGGGCGACCATGACCGAGCGCACGGCGTACCTCCTCGTCTGGGTGGCCGGACTCCTGGTCTGCCAGTGGCTGTTCAGCGTGATCGGCGCCGGCTGGCCGGCCCCCCGCTGGTACTACTGGTGCGACGCCTGGATCTTCGTGGGCTCGATGGTGGCGACCTATGCGATGGCGCGCGGCTGGAACGACTTCTGGCTCGCCTGGATCGGCGTCGACCTGGTCGGCGTACCCCTGCTGTGGCACAGCCACTACTACCCGACGGCGATCCTGTACGTCGTCTACGGCGGGCTGGTCATCTGGGGCTTCGTGGTCTGGCTGAAGGCCAGCCGGGCCGAGCGGGACCCCTCCGAGCTCGAGGCGGCGAGGGCATGAGCACACGCCTGGACACCGTCGAACGCGCCCTCGCCGACATCGCGGACGGCAAGGCCGTGATCGTGGTCGACGACGAGGACCGGGAGAACGAGGGCGACATCGTCTTCGCCGCCGCCAAGGCGACCCCGGAGCTGATGGCCTTCACGATCCGGCACTCCAGCGGCGTGATCTGTGTGCCGATGCCGGCCGAGATGCTGGACCGCCTCGAGATCCCGCTGATGACGCCGCACAACCGCGACCGGATGCGTACGGCGTACACCCTCTCGGTCGACGCGCGCGACGGCGTGACCACCGGCATCAGCGCCGCCGACCGTGCCCACACCGCCCGCGTGCTCGCCGACTCGGCCACGGAGCCGTGGGAGCTCACCCGGCCCGGGCACGTCTTCCCGCTGCGCTACCGCGAGGGCGGGGTGCTGGTCCGGCGTGGGCACACCGAGGCCGCTGTCGACCTGGCCCGGCTGGCGGGTCTGACCCCGGCCGGGGTGCTGGTCGAGGTCGTCAACGACGACGGCACCATGAAGCGCTCACCGGACCTCCGGGAGTTCGCCGACGAGCACGGCCTGGCGATGATCTCCATCGAGGACCTGGTCCGCTACCGCCACCGCACCGAGATGCTGGTGACGCGGGTGGCCGAGACGCGGCTGCCGACGCGGCACGGGGAGTTCACGGCGTACGGCTACCGCTCGACGATCGACGGCTCGGAGCATCTCGCGCTGATGTACGGAGATCTGGTCTCGACAGGCTCGACCGGCGGTAGTGGTGGCGACGGGGGCGAGCCGGTGCTGACCCGGGTGCACTCCGAGTGCCTCACCGGCGACGTGTTCGGCTCCCAGCGGTGTGACTGTGGCCCGCAGCTCGACGAGGCCCTCGAGCGGGTCGTCGCGGCCGGCCGTGGTGTCGTGGTCTACCTGCGCGGTCACGAGGGTCGTGGCATCGGGCTGGTGGCGAAGCTCGAGGCCTACGCGCTCCAGGACGGCGGCCGCGACACGGTCGATGCCAACCTCGACCTCGGTCTGCCGGCGGACGCGCGGCACTACGGCGCGGCGTCGCAGGTGCTCCGCGACCTCGGCGTCCGCAGCGTCCACCTGCTCACCAACAACCCGGAGAAGTCGGAGAGCCTCGAGGACTTCGGCATCCACGTGGAGACTCAGGTGCCGCTGACCCCTCGGCCGAACCGCCACAACCTGGCCTACCTGCGCACCAAGCGAGACCGCATGGGACACCAGCTGCCGGACCTCTCGACGGAACCGCCGGCGGCACCCAGTCCGGGAGCGCGTCGATGAGCGGCCACGGGGCGCCGGACGTCGAGCCGGTCGACTGCAGCGACCTCCGGGTCGCCGTGGTGGCCGCTTCGTGGCACACCGAGGTGATGGAGGGCCTGCTCGGCGGCGCGAGGCGGGCGCTCACCGCGTACGCCGTCCACGACGCCACCGAGGTCCGGGTGCCCGGCACGTTCGAGCTGCCGGTGGTGGCCGCCGAGCTCGCCCGTACCCATGACGCGGTGGTGGCGCTGGGCGTGGTGGTCCGCGGCGGCACCCCCCACTTCGACTACGTCTGCTCGGCCGCCACCGACGGTCTCACCCGGGTTGCGCTCGACTCCGGGGTACCGGTCGGCTTCGGCGTCCTCACCTGCGACGACGACGCGCAGGCGCTGGACCGAGCGGGTCTCGAGGGCTCGCACGAGGACAAGGGGTACGAGGCGACCTCGGCCGCCCTGCTCACCGCCCGCACCCTGGCCGGCCTCCGCGACGCCCACGACGCCTGAAATCCGGATAGTCCCCGACGTTTTGGTTGCCGATCCGGTCACTTTCACGACCAAAACGTCGGGGACTATCCTGTCGTCGGCTGACTCGCCCGCCATTCGTCGACGAGTAGGGCGAAGGTCGCGCTGTCGACCCAGCCCAGGTCGCGGTGGAGCGAGTCGCGGATGCCGTGCGTCTCGCGGCGCATGCCGAGACGTTCCATCACCGCCAGCGACGGCACGTTGTCGTTGAACGCGGAGGCGGTGAGCCGTCGTACGCCGAGGTCCTCGAAGCAGACTCGCACGAGCTCGGTCATCGCCTCCGTGACGTAGCCGCGGCCCTGGTGGACGGGGTCGAGGACCCAGCCGATCTCGGCCTGCTGCTGGTCCTTGACCTGGTCGGTAACCTCGGCCTGCGCCCACGGGTCGGTGACGTGGAGGTAGAGGTCGCCGATCACGACCCTGTCGAGCTCGATCACGAGGGTGCGCGGCATCGCGTCATGTTTGCCGTGCTGCAGCAGGAATCCCTCGTAGGAGTCCGGCCGCGACGGCATCCACTGCCCGACCGCGGCCAGCGTCCGGATCTCGAACACCGCGCGCAGGTCGGCGGCCGTCGCCGGCCGGATGGTCAGCCGTTCGGTGCGTCGCGGCCAGGTGACCCGATCGAGTGTGGGGGAGCTGCTCATGCCGGTCACACTGGACGCAGTGCCGGGCCGGGGTCAACGACAATTAGGCTGGCTGCGTGAAGACGTTCGAGCAGCTGTGGGCCGAGCTGGCCGACAAGGCCGAGCGCCGCCCCGATGGGTCCGGGACCGTGCGGGAGCTCGACGCTGGCGTGCACGCCATCGGCAAGAAGCTGGTGGAGGAGGCGGCCGAGTCGTGGATGGCCGCGGAGCACGAGTCGCCCGCACGTGCGGCCGAGGAGATCAGCCAGCTGCTCTACCACGCGCAGGTGCTGATGCTGGCGACCGGCCTGACCCTCGACGACGTCTACGCCCACCTGTGAGGCCCTGATGGTCATCACGAGCGCGAGCCTGCTACGGATCGCGGTCCCCAACAAGGGCGCGCTGTCACAGGCCGCCGTCGAGATGCTCCGCGAGTCGGGGTACCGACAGCGCCAGGACGCCAAGGAGCTGACTCTCGTCGATCCCGAGAACGGCGTCGAGTTCTTCTACCTTCGCCCCCGCGACATCGCGCTGTACGTCGGTGAGGGCACGCTCGACGTCGGCATCACCGGTCGCGACCTCCTGCAGGACTCCGGGGCGAAGGCCACCGAGGTGCTGGGGCTCGGCTTCGGCAGGAGCACGTTCCGCTTCGCCGGACCGATCGGGGAGTTCGGTGAGATCGAGCAGCTCCGCGGCACGCGCATCGCCACGTCGTACGTCGGCATCGTGCGGCAGTACCTCGCCGAGCACGGCATCGACGCGACCGTGAACCGTCTCGACGGAGCGGTGGAGACCAGCGTCCAGCTCGGCGTCGCCGACGTCATCGCCGACGTGGTGGAGACCGGCAGCACCCTGCACAAGGCGGGACTGGAGACGTTCGGGGCGCCGATCCTCGAGTCCGAGGCCGTGCTGATCACGCGGGGCGCCGAGGTCCCCCCGGGACTGGACGTGTTCCAGCGTCGGCTCGAAGGCGTGATGGTGGCCCGGAGCTACGTGATGATGGACTACGACATCCCCGAGGTCCGGGTGGCCGAGGCGGTCCAGCTCACCCCCGGGATCGAGAGCCCCACGGTCTCGCCCCTGCATCGTGAAGGCTGGGTGGCGGTCCGCGCCATGGTGCCGCGCAGCGGTGCGCACCGGGTCATGGACGAGCTCTGGACCATCGGGGCCAGGGGCATCCTGGTGACCGACATCCATGCCTGTCGTCTCTGAGCCCCAGCTCCCGCACACCTGGCGTCCGCTCGGCGTGCGGCTGGCGGTGATCTTCTTCGGCGGACTGCTGGCCGTCGTGTGCGTGGCCGGCTGGATCGCGGTCGGGCCCGACGTCCGGTCCCGGGTGACCGTCTACCAGCAGGCGACCGTGTGGCTGATCGCGGCGCTGGCCCTGGCGATCGCGTGGGGTCTGGTCCGCTGCAGGCTCACCGCGACACAGCAGGGCCTCGAGCTGGTCAACGGCTACCGCCGACGGGCCTACGAGTGGGCCGAGGTGCTCGCCGTACACCTGCCCAACGGGGCGCCGTTCGCCACCTTCGACCTGGCCGACGGCACCAGCACGATGGTGCTGGCGATCCAGTCGAGCGACGGCGACCGGGCGAAGATCGCGGTCAGGCAGGTACGGCTGCTGCTGGAGCGGACCGCCGCGGAGTCACTCGAGCGCCCGGATCCCCCAGGAGACTGACGCCTCGTCGCCCGGGGCTCCGGCGGGAGCCAGCGTGCGCAGGTCCTCTCGGCTGCGGAAGGCGTCGGGCGGGGCGGTCATCGGCTCGATCGCCAGGGCGCGTCGGGCCGCCGCGGAGCCGTCATCCGCGCTGTAGACCATCAGCCACGGGTGGTGCCGGTCGACCCACAGCGCCACCCCGCGTCCCGTGTCGGGGTTGCGGACCTGTGCCGTGGCCACACCCTCCTCACCCCGCGTGAGGTCCCCGAACGCATGGTCGAGCACCGTGCCGCGGAGCGGCCGCGCCACCTGGAAGTCGTACGCCGTACCGGCGACGTCCTCGCGGCCGTCGGGCAGCTGCCGCTCGTCGGACAGCAGCCGGACCGAAGCCGGGAGGGTCAGCTCCCACCCGTCGACCGGTCCCTGGCCGGCACTCAGGTAGGGGTGCGCACCACTGGCGTACGGCGCGGGCCGGTCGCTCAGGTTGGTCGCGGTCTGGGTCACGGTCAGACCATCGGCGGAGAGGTCGTAGAGGACGTGCAGGTCGAGGGTCCAGGGATAACCGGTCTGCGCCATCAGCCGGTAGCCGAGGGAGATCGACGTGGGCGCGTGCTCCTCGGGGGACCAGGCGGCCCATCGGACCAGGCCGTGCGACGCGTTGTGGCGAGCGGGCTCGCTCAGCGCGAGCTGGAGGTCCCGCCCGTCGAAGGTGTAGGCGCCGTCGCGGATCCGGTTGGGCCAGGGCATCAGCAGCTGGCCGCGGCCGCCCGAAGCCATCTCGGTGTCGGGATAGCCGTCGACCAGCGGGTGGCCCTGGTGCTCGAGCATCCGAAGGGCGCCCCCGCACTCGGTGACCACAGCGCGATAGCCGCCGGCCGCGATCTCGAACTGGTCTCCGGACGGCACCACCATGGACCGGAGACTAGCCGGGGACGGGCAGGGCGTTCGGGCCAGTCCACCCGGACCGTGTGGACCGTCGAGGCGTCTGAGTTGAGGTTGTGGTTCACCTGCTGCACCAAGACCTCGACCTTGACCGTTCGCGGCCTTCAAGCGTCGAGCTGGCCGACCCGCCCGTCGAGGACGACGTCCGCACGCTGCCGGGTCTGCTCCCGGGCGAAGTGCTCCTGCTCACCGATCGCCCAGTGCCGCCAGTTCTCCGCCACACCCACACCACCGCGCTCCAGGCCGCGGGCCATCCGCAGGTCGTAGGGCACCTCGACCCACGCGAGGACCGTGATCAGGTCGGCGTGTGCCAGGGCGCCGGATCCGACGCCCTCGAGGACGAGGAGGGGCGCGGGCGGTACGAGCACGGCCTCGGCCCAGGCGTTCCCCGGCCAGTCCCAGCGGCGGTAGCTGCCGGCCCGGCCCTCGGCGAGGGGGCGGAGCAGGGAGCCCAGCTGATCGGTGACCCCCGGGAGTCCCTCCCACCCTTCGAAGAGGTCGTCCATGTGGACGACCGAGGCATCCGCGAGGGTCTCGATCTCGGCGGCGAGCGTGGTCTTGCCGGACCCGGCCGGGCCGTCGACGCAGATGAGTCGCCCGGTGCCGAGGGTGGGTGGGCGAGACAGGGCCAGAGACAGCGCGGTCTCGGCGTTGCTCACCACGCCTGGCCACACCCGCGGTACGTCGGCACCTCGTCCACGAAGGAGCTGCCCGCCAGCAGGTGCACGGAGTTGGTGTGCTCGAACAGCTCGCCCGACTTGGCGTGCCGGAACCACACGAGGTCCCCGATGCGCAGCAGCGCGGCGGGATGCCCGGTGAGCGGCGTCTGCACCTCACCCGCACCCTCGAGCCCGGTGAGGTGGAGACCGGGCGGTGCCCAGGGCAGGGGAGCCCGGTCCCCACCCATGGGGCCGGAGGCGATCAACCCGCCGCCGTGCACGGTGGCCATGGCCGCAGTGGGCCGCCGCGTCACGGGCAGCCCGAAGAACGCGGCCGGGCGCGGACGGAAGGACTGGTAGTGGTCGAACAGGCCGGGCACCAGGAGTCCCGAGCCGGCCGCGATCTCGGTGACCGCGCGGTCGGCCGCGGTCGCCTCGACCGACCCCGAACCCCCGCCGTTCCAGAACTCCAGCTCGACCAGCTCACGAAGCCGATCGGAGATCACCCGCCGACGCTCCGCGAGCTGCGACATGGAGGCTGATTTGAGCCGACGTACGACGAGGGACCGGGCGCGCCGGGAGGGGACGTCGTCGGGCACTCCGGCGACCTGGCCCTCGTAGGTCATCACGCCGACCAGCGCGAACCCGGGCCGTTCGGTCACCAGCCCGGCCAGTCGCAGAACGTCCTCGACGTCGTACAAGGGAGACCGTTTCGGCCCGATGTGCTGCCCGCCCATCCGCAACCCGGCGTCGATGTCGAGCGCCACGCGGACCCGCACCGCGCGGGAGGAGCGAACGGAGTCGACCACCTCGAGCTGCTCGGGGTCGTCGACCATCAGGGTGATCCGCGAGCTCACGCGCGGAGATGCCACCAGCTCGGCCAGCGCAGTCCGGTCCACCGTCGGGTAGGCCACCACGATGTCGTCGCAGATCCCCTGGTGCTCCAGCCAGATGGCCTCGCGCAGGGTGTAGGCGAGCACCCCGTGGAAGCCGTCGGTCGACAGCGCGCGCTGGAGGAGTGCGGGGACCCGCAGCGACTTGGACGCCACCCGGATAGGGGTACCGCCGGCGCGACGGACCAGGTCGCCGGCGTTCGCGTCGAAGGCGTCCAGGTCGACCACCATCGTCGGGGTGGCCGGAGGCTCCGGCAGGGCGGCCACCGCGCCGGACAGCCGTGCCCACAGGCGATTCCGGGCGACGTGGCTGTCGCCCGTGGTGGAGCCGGTCATCAGCTGATGCCGCGCTTCTTCAGGATCGCCTGGATCTCGGCCATCTCGTCGTCGATCAGCGAGTCCTGCTTCGAGGGGCGGGTCACGGCCTTCGGGGAGGGATCGGCTGCGGCCCGACGCGTACGCCGGGACTGCTTCTGCGTGGGCATCCGCCGCGAGACGAGGTTGGCGCCGCCGATGAGCACGAAGGCGATGAAGAACACCATCATCCCGAGCCAGACCACCGGGCTGAAGACCAGGCGGGCCAGCCA
>DAINSL010000011.1:29747-42442 GCA_036741335.1 Nocardioides sp.
GCCAGCAGCGGCAGCGCCTCGCGCATGTCGATCCGGGCCAGCCAGTGGCCGAGGGAGTTGCCGATCTCGCCGAACACCTCGAGCAGTCCGGTCATCCAGGCGGCCAGCGGCAGAAGCGTGAGGCCCGCCCCGCGCACGGCCGCGGTGATCCCGCGGTTGCGCAGGGCCCACCACGTGTAGATCCCGCCGAGCACCGACAAGGACAGGGCCAGCGCTCCCCAGGAGACGTCGTTCACGGCTCCAGCCTAGGCCGTGGTGGGGAACCTGACACGGAACCGCATGGCAGGATCCGCGGCATGTCCGACGACAGCCCGGAATCCAGCGCCGGACGCCGCATCCCCGACCCGGGGTTCGCCGGCGACGACGGCGCCCCGGACCCCGGCCTGGCGGGAGCTCTCGGCGAGTACGCCGACGACCCGGGCCGGCACCTGGACGTGTTCCTCGCGCTCCAGCACGCCCGGTTGCTCGTGCCGGTGGTCGCGGTCCTGGGCGGGGCCGAGCGCGACGAGACCGGGCTGGCCCACGAGAAGACCAGTGACATGGCGACGGCGCTGCTCACCGGGCAGGACGGGCGGCGGGCGCTGCTCGCGTTCAGCGGCCTGGCGTCGCTCGGGAGGTGGCGGACCGACGCCAGGCCGGTACCGGTCGCGGCGACGCTGGCCGCCCGGTCGGCGCTTCAGGAGGGTGCCTCGGCGCTGGTCGTCGACGTGGCCGGCCCCACGTCGTACGCCGTCGAAGGCCGGCTGCTCGAAGGTCTGGCGCGTGGATGGACGCTCGCGGTCGGTCCCGACGGTCCGGTGTGGGCGGAGTCTGCGGAATAGGCACGAGGCTGCGAGCCTTGTAGGCTGTGTTCGACCGATCGTGCCCGTTCGCGGGTCCGATCAGACAAGTGGAGGCTCACTCCCACCCGCATCGACCGCACCAGGTCGTCGGGTCCGGTCCGCACCGTAGGTGCGACGCACGCCGTCGTACCCCCGGGGCACCCGAGCCTCCGCGCGTCGCGCGGGGGCTCTCGTCGTGTACGACGATCCTCCCGTGCCGGTCACCCAGCCACACGACCCATGGAGGACACATCAGCACCGAGCTACGCATCAACGACCGGATCCGGGTACCCGAGGTCCGGCTCGTCGGACCCAATGGCGAAACCGTCGGCATCGTCCCCACCGGGGAGGCCCTCAAGCTCGCCCAGGAAGCCGACCTCGACCTGGTCGAGGTGGCTCCGATGGCACGCCCGCCGGTCTGCAAGCTCATGGACTACGGGAAGTTCAAGTACGAGAACGCCCAGAAGGCCCGTGAAGCCCGCCGGAACCAGACGAACGTGATCATCAAGGAGATGAAGCTTCGTCCCAAGATCGACGCGCACGACTACGCGACCAAGAAGGGTCACGTGGTGCGCTTCCTGAAGGCCGGCGACAAGGTCAAGATCACCATCATGTTCCGCGGTCGCGAGCAGCACCGCCCCGAGCTGGGCTTCCGGCTGCTGCAGCGGCTGGCCGAGGACGTCACGGAGCTGGGCTTCGTGGAGTCCGCGCCCAAGCAGGACGGCCGCAACATGATCATGGTGCTCGGGCCGCACAAGAAGAAGGCGGAGGCCAAGGTGGACATGGAGGCGGCGAAGGCCGACCGGATGGCCGCCCGTGCCGCCGATGAGGCCGAGGAGCGTGCCGAGCGCACCGCGCACAACGCCGGCCACGCCGTGGCCCAGAAGAGGGAGCGCGGGCGCTCCGAGAACCTGGATCCCGAGATCGAGGCCTGAGCAAGCTCAGTCCGCGATCTCGCAGCACGAGGTATCACCCCAGATTTGATGGTCCAGCGAAGCCGCGACCACACGACGTAGAAGAGGAAGAGGAAACGATGCCGAAGAACAAGACCCACTCCGGCGCGAGCAAGCGGTTCAAGGTGACCGGCTCGGGCAAGATCCTGCGCGAGAAGGCCGGCAAGCGGCACCACCTGGAGAAGAAGCCCTCCAAGGTGACGCGTCGCATGACCGGCACCACCGAGGTCGCCAAGGCCGACGTCCCACGCGCCAAGAAGCTTCTCGGCCGCTGATCCACCCCGTCCCGGTGGTCGAGCGGAGTCGAGACCACTGACAAGTTCCTGAAGGAGTACCACCATGGCACGCGTCAAGCGGGCAGTGAACGCCCACAAGAAGCGTCGTACCACCCTCGAGCGCGCCAGCGGCTACCGCGGCCAGCGCTCGCGCCTGTATCGCAAGGCCAAGGAGCAGGTCACCCACTCGCTGGTCTACAGCTACCGCGACCGCAAGGCGCGCAAGGGTGACTTCCGTCGGTTGTGGATCCAGCGGATCAACGCCGCTGCCCGCTCCCACGGGATGACCTACAACCGGTTCATCCAGGGCCTCAACCTCGCCGGCGTCGAGGTGGACCGCAAGATCCTGGCCGACCTGGCCGTCAACGACGCACCCGCCTTCGCGACGCTCGTCGAGACCGCCAGGGCAGCGCTGCCCGAGGACGTCAACGCGCCCAAGGCCTCCTGAGCCACCGTTGGTCGACCAACCCCTGACCGCGGGCGCTCCCTTGTCAGTGCGGAATGGCCGGGTCAAGCAGGCCCGCAAGCTCAGCCGCCGTTCGGTTCGCGCCGAGCGGCGGCTGTTCCTCGCCGACGGGCCCAGGGCCGTGGAAGGCGCGCTGTCCGCGGGCTGCCTCGTCGAGCTGTTCGTGAGCCCAGCGGCCGCCGAGGCCTACGCCGCCCTGGTCGCCGACGCCGACCGGGTCTTCGTCGTCGACGACCGCGCGCTGGCCTCGCTGAGTGACAGTGTGAGTCCGGCCGGCCTGGTGGCGGTCTGCTCGTTCCTGGACGTGCCGCTGACCTCGGCCATGGACACGGTCCGGGACGGTGCGGGGCTGGTCGCGATCTGTGCCGACGTGCGCGACCCCGGCAACGCCGGAACCCTGCTCCGCACCGCGGATGCGATGGGCGCGGACCTGGTCGTCCTGGCCGGCCACTCCGTCGACGCGTACAACCCCAAGACCGTCCGGGCCAGCGTCGGCAGCCTGTTCCACCTGCCCGTGTCGGTCGAGTCCGACCCGTCGCGCGCCGTACAGGCTGCGCGCTCGGCCGGACTGACGGTGGTCGCGGCCGACGGCGACGGAGAGCTGACCCTCGAGCAGGCGGCGACCATGCTGGCCGGCCCGACCGCATGGCTCTTCGGCAACGAGGCGTGGGGCCTCCCGCCGGAGCTGGCCGCGCTCGCCGACCACCGGGTCCGGATCCCGATCCGTGGGAGGGCCGATAGCCTCAATCTGGCCACGGCGGCAGCCATCTGCCTCTACGAGAGCGCCCGACTGCGCTGACCGGACCGCTCAGACCACCGCGTCATCGGTGCCGGCGGCCTGGGTACGCAGCAGGTGATAGTGCTCGTGCCCCATCCGGCGGAGCAGGGCCAGCACCTCCCCGAAGGCCGCCTCCCCGGCGATCATGTCCTCCAGCACGCCCGCGCGGTCCTTGGAGGTGTCGATGAGAGCGATCTCGGTGCGGCACAGCTCATCGGCGATGTGGGCGTAGTAGGAGATGATCTTGTCGTCGATCGTCAGCAGCTCCTCCTCGGTGACCAGCTGGATCAGCGACGCCAGCCTGAACCGGTCGGACGCGTCGGGCCGAACCCCGCTCCATCCCACGCCGGCGATGACCGCATCCACCATCTGCCGGGCGTCGTGGTCGGGCCCCTCGTCGGTCAGGGGCCCGCTGAGCGCGTCGGAGATCTTGCACAGCACGTCGTGCATCGGCAGCGACTCATCGTCCACGGCGTCGATGATCGCCTGGAGGGCGGAGACCGGGGCTCCGCCGATCTCGCGGAGCAGCCGCAGGATGCGCAACCGGCGTACGTGCGACTCGTCGTACTCCGCCCGCCGGGGGGCCGTGGTCACTCCGGGAAGCAGCAGCCCTTCGCGCAGGTAGTACTTGACGGTCGCCACCGGAACGTCGGCGCGCTCGGCAAGCTCCGACACCAACATGGTTGGCACCTCAATCGATGGCAAAATCCAGAAAACTCTGCGAAATCAGTTGTATTCAAGTGGATAGCGGAACTATCTTAGTGCCTGTTCGCGTTCCCGAGAGGCGAACACCAGGACGGGTCCCACGGGGGAGGGGCTGTCCACACACGTTGCGGGGCCGGCCCCACCGGGGGGAGGGGCCGCCCCAGCATCGTTTCTCTGACTAGGCTGCCGACGTGAACGTCTCCGACGGAGCCCTGGACGCGCAGCGAGCCGTCGATTCCCTGCCCGATGGCGTGGTGATCGCCGACGCCGACGGTTGCGTGCGCCTGCTCAACGACAGCGCGGCGGCGATGCTCGCCGTGCCCCGGGAACAGGCGGTCGGGCGGCCGCTGGACGAGGTGCTGGCCGTGAGCAACCAGGACGGCGTCGGCTGGGTCGCCTGCCTCAAGCCGTACGACGGGCTCGTCATCCGGACCGGGATCCCCGAGCAGTCGTGGGTGCTGCCCACCGGTGAGGAGGTGCTCGTGACCGCGCGGATCCGCCGGGCGCCGCACCACGGACCGGTCACCGAGGTGGCGGTGAGCATGCGCTCGGGTCGAGCCCGCGCCCGGCTCGACCGGGACCGCTCCGACCTGGTCGCGACGGTGGCCCACGAGCTGCGCTCCCCGCTCACCGGCGTGAAGGGCTTCGTCCAGGCACTGCTGAACCGCTGGGACCGCCTCACCGACGAGCAGAAGAAGCTGATGCTCACCACCGTCCATGCCGACTCAGACCGGCTCAGCCGCCTGATCACCGAGCTCCTCGACGTCGCCCGGCTCGACACCGGCCGGCTCTCGATGCATCCCCGGCCGTGCGACGTCGGTCTGTTGACTCGGCGGGTGATCGAGAGCGTCCGCGCGGGTGCTCCGCGCCTCATCGACTACCGAGCGCCCGCCGGGCTGCCGGCGATCTGGGCCGACCCGGACAAGTTCACCCAGGTGCTGACCAACGTGCTCGAGAACGCGATCCGGCACGGCGCCGACCCGGTCTCGGTGACCGCGAGCCTCGACGGCGACCTGGTCGTCGTACACGTCGACGACTCGGGGGAGGGGATCCCGCCGGAGACCCGCCGTCGGGTGTTCACCAAGTTCTGGACCACCGGCCAGCGCGGAGGCTCGGGACTCGGGCTCTACCTCGTGAACGGGTTGGTGAAGGCGCACGGCGGGACGGTCACGATCGACGACGCGCCGGGCGGCGGAGCCCGGGTCACCACGACCTGGCCGGCGACCGACTTCCTCTGAGTCGTCTCGTGACCGAACCCCCGTCGCCGGCCGCGACCGCCACTTCCTAGACTTGCCCCGCGAACTCCATCTCCCAGCAGCGGCGAAAGGCATCCATGTCGGGCCCGAACACCGATTACGACCCGGTCGAGGTCACGCCGCTCCAGGCCGAGCAGGTAGCCGCGACGCGCGACGAGGCGCTGGTGGCGATCGCCGCAGCCACGGATCTCGCCGCGTTGAAGCAGGCCAGGATCGACCACGCCGGTGACCGTTCGCCGCTGGCACTGGCCAACCGTGAGATCGGTGCTCTGCCGCCCCAGGCGCGCAAGGAGGCGGGCCAGCGAGTCGGCCAGGCGCGCGGCGCGGTGGCGCACGCCCTGACGGAGCGCGCCGCGGTGCTGGAGGCCGACGCCGAGGAGCGTCTGCTGGTCGAGGAGACCGTCGACGTCACGCTGCCGACCTCGCGCCGTCCACGCGGTTCGCGTCACCCGATCACACTGATGTCGGACTACATCGCCGACCTGTTCGTCGCCATGGGCTGGGAGGTCGCCGAAGGCCCGGTCCTCGAGGCCGAGTGGCTGAACTTCGACGCCCTCAACCTCGGCCCGGACCACCCGGCGCGCACCATGCAGGACACCTTCTGGACCGAGCCGGCCACCGACCACCTGGTGCTGCGCACCCACACGTCCCCGGTCCAGGCCCGGACGATGCTGCGCCGCACGCCGCCGATCTACGTCATCTGTCCCGGCCGGGTCTTCCGCACCGACGAGTACGACGCCACGCACTCGCCGATGTTCCACCAGGTCGAGGGGCTCGTCATCGACGAGGGCATCACCATGGCCCACCTCAAGGGCACCCTCGACCACTTCGCCGAGCAGCTGTTCGGCGACGGGATCACGACGCGCTTCCGCCCGTCGTACTTCCCCTTCACCGAGCCGTCCGCCGAGGTCGACCTGGTCTGCTTCGTGTGCCGCGGCATCGCCGGCGCGGTGGAGTCCTGCCGCACCTGCCAGGGCGAGGGCTGGATCGAGTGGGGTGGCTGCGGCGTGGTCAACCCCCGGGTGCTGACCGCCTGCGGCATCGACTCCGAGCGCTATCGCGGCTTCGCGTTCGGGATGGGCATCGACCGTTCCCTGATGTTCCGTACCGGCGCCCAGGACATGCGCGCGTTCTTCGAGGGCGACGTGCGGTTCTCCTCCGCGTTCGGGACGGAGTGGTGATGCGCGCTCCCGTCACCTGGATCCGTGAGTACGCCGATCTTCCCGCCGACCTTGCCACCGCCGACCTGGCCCGCAGGCTGACCGCCCTGGGGCTCAAGCTCGAGAAGCTGGAGCAGCCCGGCGCCGAGATCAGTGCTCCGCTGGTGCTCGGCCGCGTGCTGACCTTCGAGCCCGAGCCGCAGAAGAACGGCAAGACCGTCAACTGGTGCACCGTCGACGTCGGCCCTGACTTGAATGCAGCCAACGGCACCGGCGAGCCCGGTCACGGGGTGGGCATCGTCTGCGGTGCCCACAACTTCGCGGTCGGTGACCTGGTGGTCGTGATCCTGCCCGGAGGCGTGCTCCCCGGAGGGTTCGAGATCTCCGCGCGCAAGACCTACGGACACGTCTCGGCCGGCATGATCTGCTCGGCCCGCGAGCTCGGTCTCGGCGACGACCGCGACGGCATCATCGTGCTCCCCTCCGGTGCGGGGGAGCCGGGCGACGACGCCCGGCCGGTCCTCGGCCTGGACGAGGAGGTCCTCGAGTTCGAGATCAACCCCGACCGTGCGTACGCGCTCTCCCTGCGCGGGGTGGCCCGTGAGGCGGCCCTCGGTTTCGACGCGCCGTACGTCGACCCGGCCCGTCGCGACACACCGGCCGCCAACGACCGCGGGCAGGCGGTCGTCGTCGAGGAGGCGGGCGGTTGTCCGGTGTTCGTGGCCCGCACGGTCACCGGCTTCGACCCGGGTGCCCCGACGCCGGAGTGGCTCGCGACCCGGGTCCGGCTCGCCGGCATGCGCCCGATCTCGCTCGCCGTCGACGTCACCAACTACGTGATGCTCGAGCTCGGCCGGCCGATCCACGGTTACGACGGCGACAAGCTCCGCGGCGCCCTCGTGGTCCGGCGTGCCCGCGCGGGGGAACGGCTCACCACCCTGGACGGCGTCGACCGCGCCCTGTCGACCGAGGACCTCGTCGTCACCGACGACTCGGGCGTGATCGGGCTCGGAGGCGTGATGGGCGGCGAGACGACCGAGATGTCGGAGACGACCACCACCGTGGTGATCGAGGCCGCGCACTGGGACCCGGTCGCGATGTTCCGCACCGGCAAGCGGCACCGGTTGACCTCAGAGGCGGGCAAGCGCAACGAGCGCGGTGTCGACCCCACCATCTGCGAGGTCGCCGCCGACCGGGTCGCCGAGCTGCTGACGACGTACGGCGGCGCAACGATCGCCGCCGGCGTGACCGTGGTCGGCACCCCACCCGACCAGCCGAGCATCATGGTGTCGGGCGAGCTGCCCGGGCAGGTTGCCGGGATGCCGATCGACGGCGACCGCGTGGTCGCCTGTCTGCGGGCCGTCGGGGCCGAGGTCGACGACTCCGGTGACCCCCTGAGCGTCACCCCGCCGCCGTGGCGACCGGACCTCACCGATCCCTACGACCTGGTCGAGGAGGTCGTCCGGCTGGTCGGCTACGACCGGGTGCCGTCGGTGCTGCCGGCGCCGCCGACGGGGCGCGGCCTGACCCGTGAGCAGCGGCTGCGGCGTCGGATCGGGCGCACCCTGGCCCGGTTGGGCTGCGTCGAGGTCGTCAGCTTCCCGTTCCTGGGCTCGCAGACCTACGACGCGCTCGGCCTGCCCGCGGACGACCCGCTGCGTCACGCCGTACGCCTGTCCAACCCCCTCTCGGCCGAGAGGCCGTTCGTCGCCACCACCCTGCTGCCGGGGGTGCTCGAGGCCGCCGCGCGCAACCTGGGCCGCGGCGCGCCCGGAGTGTCGCTGTTCGAGACCGGCACGGTTGCCTTCCCGGTCGACCGCGGGCCGGCCCCGGTGTACGGCGTGGACTGGCGGCCCAGCGAGGCCGAGCTGAGCAAGCTCTTCGACGCGCTTCCCGAACAGCCGCTGCACCTGGCCGTCGTGCTCTCCGGCGAGCTCGAGCCGGACGGCTGGTGGGGCGGGAGCCGCGCGGCCGACTGGTCCGACGCGATCGAGATCGTGCGCTCGCTCGCCACGGAGCTCGGCGTCGAGGCGCTGGCCCGGCCAGCGTCGCGGATGCCGTGGCACCCCAGCCGCTGCGCCCGGGTCTCGGTGGGCGAGGAGGAGCTCGGCCATGCCGGCGAGCTCCATCCCCGGGTCTGTGGGGCGTTCGGTCTGCCACGCGGCACCGCCGCCCTCGAGATCGACCTGGACCGCCTGATGAGGCACGCCGTCGACACCCCGCCCGCCCCCCACTTCTCCAACCACCCGTTGGCCAAGGAGGACGTCGCGCTCGTGGTCGACGAGGCCGTGGCGGCCGCCGACGTCGAGGCCGCGCTGCGGTCCGGAGCGGGTGAGCTGCTGGAGTCGGTCCGGCTGTTCGACGTCTTCACCGGCGCGCAGGTCGGGGAGGGTCGCAAGTCACTCGCCTTCAAGCTGCGCTTCCGGGCCTCCGACCGGACCCTCACCGAGGCCGAGACCGGCGCTGCCCGTGACGCCGCCGTGGCCGCGGCCGCCGCGGCGGTCGGCGCCGTCCAGCGCTGACCCTCCTCGAGATCAACACAGGTCCGGGCACTGCACGCGTTCACGCCAAGCCGGTAGCGTCGGCGCCGTGACCGTCGTACTCCCACTCACGCTGCCCACCGCCGACGCCGGGACGGACGCCTGGTCGGCCTGGCTGACCACGCGCACCACCGACCAGCTCGACGTCGCCCGCGAGCTGATCGCGGCGCTGAAGGCCGACCAGCCGCGGCAGGCGACGGTCCTCCTGGATCGCTGGAACGATGTCAATCTCGCGCTCGGCAACGCCTTCGCAGCGAGCAGCCTGATCCAGCAGGTGCACCCCGACGCCGCGCTGCGGGAGCAGGCCGAGGCCGCCCAGGCCGACGCACACCGGCTGCTCACCGATCTCTCGCTCGACCGTGACCTCTACGACCTGATGGTCATCGACGACGCCGAGCAGCGGACCTCCGGGCTCGACGACGACGCCGAGCGGGTGCGCAACTTCGCGCTCCGCGACTTCCGTCGGTCCGGGGTCGACCGCGACCCCGCGACCCGCGACCGCGTCCGGGCCATCAACGAGCGGGAGACCGAGCTCGGCCAGGCCTTCGAGCGCAACATCCGCGACGAGGACACCACGGTCAAGGTGCGCCTGGAGCAGCTGGCCGGCCTGCCACAGGACTGGGTGGAGGCACACCCGGTCGGCGACGACGGTCTCGTCGAGCTGACCCTCGACTACCCCGATGTGATCCCGATGCTGCAGTTCGGCACCGATCGCGAGGCACGCGTCGCCGTCTCCCACGGCTTCAACAACCGGGCGTGGCCCGCCAACGACGCGGTCCTGGACGAGCTGTTGGCGCTCCGTCAGGAGCACGCCCGCATTCTCGGCTACCAGGGCTGGCCGGCGTACGACGCCGAGGTCAAGATGATCGAGACCGGTGACGCGATCGACGCCTTCATCGAGAAGATCAGCAAGGCGGCCGAGAGCTCCGCGCTCCGCGACCGCGACATCGTGCTCGAGCGGATCCGTCAGGACCGACCAGCCGCCGACACGGTCGACGCTGCGGACAACACGTTCTACATCGAGACCCTGCGGCGCGAGCGGCACGACGTCGACTCCCAGGAGGTGCGCCGCTACTTCACCTTCGAGAAGGTGCGCCAGGGTCTGCTCGACGTCACCGGGCGCCTGTTCGGCGTCGCCTACGAGCCGGTCGACGCGCCGAGCTGGCACCAGGACGTCGCGTCGTACGACGTCACGTTGGGCGGCGCTCCGCTGGGACGCATCCATCTCGACCTGCATCCGCGAGCCCACAAGTTCAGCCACGCGGCCCATTTCACGCTCTCCGAAGGAGTGGTCCGGCGGCAGCTGCCGGAGGGCGTGCTGGTCTGCAACTTCCCCCGCGGGCTGATGGAGCACCGCGACGTGGTCACGCTCTTCCACGAGTTCGGGCATCTCCTCCACCACGTGCTCGGCGGTCACCAGCGCTGGGTCCGGCTCTCCGGCGTGGCCACCGAGTGGGACTTCGTCGAGGCGCCCTCGCAGCTGCTGGAGGAGTGGGCCTGGGACGCCCGAGTGCTCTCGGGCTTCGCCACTGACGACTCCGGCCACCCGATCCCCGCGGAGCTGGTGGCGCGGATGCGCGAGGCGGACGACTTCGCGAAGGGGATGCAGACGCGCAACCAGATGTTCTACGCCGCCCTGTCGTACCGGGTCCACCAGGACCCGCCCGCCGACATCAGCGCCCTGTCACGCGAGCTCCAGGCGTCGTACTCCATGGTCACGCCGCTCCCTGACACCCACTTCCATACGGCGTTCGGGCACCTCGACGACTACTCGTCCGGTTACTACACCTACATGTGGTCGCTGGTGATCGCCAAGGACCTGTTCTCGGCGTTCGACGCCGACAACCTGTTCGACGCCGAGCTCGCGGGCCGTTATCGCGACCGGATCCTGGCCCAGGGTGGTCGCAAGGACGCCGCCGACCTGGTCGAGGACTTCCTCGGCCGGCCGTTCGGCTTCGAGTCCTTCGCGGACTGGCTGACTGACTGACTGACTGACCGGGGACCCCCGTCGTCGCGCCGCGGCGGCCGTCCTAGTTGATCGGCTGGTGGATGACCGCGCGGAACCGGTCGACGATCGCGAGATCGCCAGCGAGGTGGGTCTCCGCGCCGTCGCCCCGACGCCAGATGCGGGCGTCGAGCACCTCGGCGGTGCCACTGATGATCGCGTCGGGTTCGACTCCCGGGTCGGTCACCACGCGGATGTCGTCCTCGTCGTGGGCGACGCCGTCGCCGTCGGTGCCACTGAAGCGACCCAGCTGCACCCAGACGTCGTCGCCGGTGTCGGTGAGGTCGAGCCGGAGGTAGTGGGGGAGCGGGGAGAAGGTGCCCCAGGGCGGGCAGCCGCCGTACATCACGTCGAGCACCTCGTCGACGCCGTCGGCGGCGAGCTCGACCGGGAACGGCGAGATCGTGTGCGCGGCGAGCTCGGCGTCGCGGCGATGGATCAGGGCCTCGTGCGCCTGGCGCCGACTGATGAAGCCGACGGTCTGGTCGCTGGACCACGTCCAGGCCTCGTCCGTGGGCTCGGCATCGGCCAGCGCCGCCACCAGCGCGACCGACCACTCGTCGTAGGCCCCCAGCAGGCCCGGGTAGTCACTCGGCCTCTCCGGCTTGGTGTAGTCCTCGGTGTCCTTGGGGCGGTGACTGACCACCCAGGTCCAGAAGTGCTGCACCTCCCCGAGATGCCACAGGAGGTCGGCCGCCCGCCACTCCGGACACGTCGGAACCGCGGCTGCCGGGTCGCAGTCGGCCAGCACGTCGCGAAACAGGCGGGACTCGTCGCGGATGTGCTGGAGGTACGTCGAGTGGTCGAGACGGGTCATGGACCGAACCTAGCGAGACGGACCGACAACCGCACCTGGGCCATCGAGTTAGCATGAACATGCGTTCTGATGTATGATCATGCGCATGAGTTCGATCCGGGTGGCGGTCGCCGGGGCGAGCGGGTACGCCGGCGGCGAGCTGCTGCGACTCCTGCTGGGCCATCCCGCCGTCGAGATCGGCGTGCTCACCGCCGGGGCCAACGCCGGCGGGCCCCTGGGTTCCTTCCAGCCGCACCTGACGCCGCTCGCCGACCGGGTGCTCGCGGAGACCACCGTCGACAACCTCGTCGAACACGACGTGGTGTTCCTGGCCCTGCCGCACGGCGAGTCGGCCGCGCTGGCGCAGGCCCTGCCGAACCAGACCGTGGTGGTCGACTGCGGGGCGGACTTCCGGCTCGAGGACCCGGCCCAGTGGGAGCAGTTCTACGGCGGACCTCACGCCGGGTCGTGGCCCTACGGCCTGCCGGAGCTGCCGGGCCAGCGCGAGCGGCTGCGCGGTGCCCGCCGGATCGCCGTACCGGGCTGTTATCCCACGGTCTCCACGCTCGCGCTGGCCCCGGCCGTCGCGGCCGGGCTCGTGGCCCCCGACGTCGTGGTGGTCGCCGCCTCCGGTACCAGCGGTGCCGGCAAGGCCGCCAAGCCCCACCTGCTCGGGAGCGAGGTGATGGGCAACGCGTCGGCCTACGGAGTGGGCGGCACTCATCGGCACACGCCCGAGATCATCCAGAACCTCGGCGCGCTCACCGACGAGGCGGTCACCGTGAGCTTCACACCCCTGCTGGTGCCGATGCCGCGGGGAATCCTCGCCACCTGCTCGGCGCCGCTGACGGCCGGCGTGACGGCCACCGAGGTGCGCGAGACCTACCTCAAGGCGTACGACGCCGAGCACGACATGGCGCTGCCCGAGATCATCGCCGAC
>DAINSL010000011.1:42452-45348 GCA_036741335.1 Nocardioides sp.
GCGTACGACGCCGAGCCGTTCGTGACCGTTCTCCCCGAGGGCCGGTGGCCGCAGACCAAGGCGGTGCACGGCAGCAACGCGTGCCACCTCCAGGTCACCGTCGACGAGGCCGCAGGCCGCCTGGTCGTGGTCGGTGCCATTGACAACCTGACCAAGGGCACCGCCGGGGGAGCGGTCCAGTCGATGAACCTCGCCCTCGGCCTCGACGAGACCCTCGGCCTGACCACCGTGGGGGTGGCGCCGTGAGCGTCACCAGTCCGAAGGGGTTCCGGGCCGCGGGGGTCGCGGCGGGCCTGAAGTCCAGCGGTGGCCGCGACGTGGCGCTGGTGGTGAACGACGGGCCGTCATACGACGCGGCGAGCGTCTTCACCGCCAACCGCTGCCAGGCCAACCCGGTGCTGTGGAGCAGGGAGGTCGTCAAGGACGGCGTGGTCCGTGCGGTTGTGCTCAACTCGGGCGGCGCCAACTGCTACACCGGCCCCGAGGGCTTCCTGACCACTCACGCGGTCGCCGAGCGGGTCGCCGAGCGCATCGGCGCCGGTGCGATCGACGTCGCGGTCTGCTCCACCGGTCTGATCGGGCTGGCCAACGACCGACAGCAGGTGCTGGCCGGCGTCGACGCGGCGTACGACGCGCTGGGCACGGCCGGTGGGGAGGACGCGGCCCGGGCGATCATGACCACCGACACCGTGCCGAAGCAGGTCGTGGTCGACGGCGCGGGCTGGAGCGTCGCCGGCATGGCCAAGGGTGCCGGCATGCTCGCCCCTCAGCTCGCCACCATGCTCGTCGTGCTCACCACCGACGCGGTGATCCCGGCCGCGGACCTGGACACCGCGCTCCGGGCCGCGACGCGGGTCAGCTTCGACCGCCTCGACTCCGACGGGTGCATGTCGACCAACGACACCGTGACGCTGCTGGCCAGTGGTGCCAGCGGCATCGCGGCGTCGCTGCCCGACTTCACCGACGCCCTCATCCGCGCCTGCACGGACCTGGCGATGCAGCTGCTCGCCGACGCCGAGGGCGCCGACCACGAGATCGCGATCAACGTGCTCGGCGCCGCGACCGAGGACGACGCTGTCGAGGTGGCCAGGTCCATCGCCAGGAGCAACCTGTTCAAGGCGGCCGTGTTCGGCAACGACCCCAACTGGGGCCGGGTGCTGGCTTCCATCGGGACCACCGCCGCCGCCTTCGACCCCGCCGACCTCGACGTCGCCATGAACGGCGTGTGGGTCTGCCGGCACTCGACGCCGGCCGCAGACCCCGTGACCGTGGACCTCACCCCCCGGGAGGTCACGGTCACGTTGGACCTCAAGTCCGGGGACGCCCGGGCGACGGTCTGGACCAACGACCTCACCCACGCCTACGTCCACGAGAACTCGGCGTACAGCTCATGACGAAGATGCAGGAGAAGGCCCAGGAGAAGGCTCGGACGCTGGCCGGCGCGCTGCCCTGGCTGAAGCGCTACCACGGCAAGATCGTGGTGGTGAAGTACGGCGGCAACGCGATGACCGACGACACCCTCAAGCGGGCATTCGCCGAGGACATCGCGTTCCTGCGCTTCGCGGGGTTCAAGCCGGTGGTCGTCCACGGTGGCGGCCCGCAGATCTCGGCGATGCTGGACCGGCTCGGCATCGAGTCGGAGTTCAGAGGTGGGCTGCGGGTCACGACGCCGCCGGCCATGGACGTGGTCCGCATGGTCCTCGTCGGTCAGGTCCAACGTGAGCTGGTCGGCCTGGTGAACGAGCACGGCCCGCTGGCCGTGGGGCTCTCCGGTGAGGACGCTGGACTGTTCACGGCCAAGCGCACCAGCACCGTCGTCGACGGTGAGGAGGTCGACCTCGGGCTCGTCGGCGAGGTCGCCCACGTCCGCCCCGAGGCGGTGCTGGACCTGGTCGAGGCCGGCCGCATCCCGGTCATCTCGTCGGTCGCTCCGGACGAAGCCGGCATCGTGCACAACGTCAACGCCGACACGGCGGCTGCCGCGCTGGCCGTCGCGCTGAGAGCCGAGAAGCTGCTCGTCCTCACCGACGTCGAGGGTCTCTATCGTGACTGGCCCGAGAGCGACGACGTGATCGGCGAGATCAGTCCCGAGTCGCTGGCCGAGCTGATGCCGTCGCTCGCTTCTGGGATGGTGCCCAAGATGGGTGCCTGCCTGCAGGCTGTCCAGGGCGGAGTGGCGCGCGCCACCGTCGTCGACGGCCGCGAGCCGCACGCCGTACTCCTCGAGCTTTTCACCGACGAGGGCGTCGGGACCCAGGTGCTGCCCGGTGTCGCCACCAAAATCAGGAAGGCCCGCTCATGAGTACGGGCACGACTCCGGAGACGAAGCCGACGAGCGGCGAACGCTACGCCGCCGCGCTGATGAACACGTTCGGGCCGCCCCAGCTCGTGCTCACCCGCGGCAAGGGTGCGCGCGTCTGGGACGAGGACGGGAACGAGTACGTCGACCTGCTCGGCGGGATCGCGGTCAACGCGCTCGGCCACGGGCATCCGGCCGTCGTGGAGGCCGTCACCCGGCAGCTGTCCACCCTCGGACACGTCTCGAACTTCTTCGCCACCGAGCCTCAGATCGCCCTCGCCGAGCGACTGCTCACCCTGCTCGGGGGACCCGACGGCCGTGTCTTCTTCACCAACTCCGGCACCGAGGCCAGCGAGGCCGCCCTCAAGCTCACCCGGCGTACCGGACGCACGCACCTCGTTGCCGCGGAGGGCTCCTTCCACGGCCGGACCATGGGCGCCCTGGCGCTGACCTCCCGGGCGGCGTACCGCGAGCCCTTCGAGCCGCTGCCCGGTCACGTCACGTTCGTCCCGTACGGCGACCCCGCGGCGCTGGCCGCGGCCGTCACCGACGAGACGGCCGCGGTCGTGCTGGAGCCGATCCAGGGCGAGGCGGGCG
>DAINSL010000011.1:45358-52621 GCA_036741335.1 Nocardioides sp.
GGCGTGATCGAGCCGCCGGCCGGCTACCTCGCCGAGGCACGGCGGATCACCCGCCGGCACGGTGCGCTGCTCTGGCTCGACGAGGTGCAGACCGGCATCGGTCGCACGGGGCAGTGGTTCGCGGCCGCGACCGAGCCGGCTGTGGAGCCCGACCTGGTCACCCTCGCCAAGGGACTCGGCGGCGGGATCCCGATCGGCGCCTGCATCGGCATCGGCGGAGCCGGGTCGCTGCTCCAGCCCGGCAACCACGGCACGACGTTCGGCGGGAACCCGGTGGCATGCGCCGCGGCCCTTGCCGTGATCGACACGATCGAGCAGGAGGGAGTCCTGTCCCGGGTCACCGAGCTCGGTGCCCGGTTGCGCTCAGGGCTGGCGGGCGACGACCGGGTCACCGCCGTGCGCGGTCGCGGCCTCCTGATCGGCATCGACGTCGACCTCGACGCGGCCGCGGTGGTGACCGCCGCCCGCGCTCGCGGGTTCCTGGTCAACGCGACCGGCGCCCACACGGTGAGGCTGGCCCCGCCGCTCGTCCTCGGCGACGATGAGGCCGAGGCGTTCCTGGCGAGCTGGCCCGGGATCCTCGACCACTCGGTCGACAGACCCGACGAGACAGGATGACCCCCATGACCCGACACTTCCTTCGCGACGACGACCTCACGCCGGTGGAGCAGGGCGAGGTCCTGGTCCTCGCGGCGACGCTCAAGGGCTCGCCGTACGACTCGCAGAGCCTGGCGGGCCCGCGCACCGTCGCCACCATCTATGACAAGCCGACCCTGCGCACGCAGGCGTCGTTCGCGGCCGGCATCGCCGAGCTCGGTGGCAACCCGATGATGGTCGACGGGTCGCTGGCCGGCATCGGCAAGCGCGAGTCGGTCGCCGACGTGGCCCGCGTGCTCGGGCGGCAGGCCTCGGTGATCGTGTGGCGCACCTATGCCCAGTCGGCGCTCGAGGAGATGGCGGAGCACGCCGGCGTCCCGGTCGTGAACGCACTCACCGACGAGTTCCATCCGTGCCAGCTGCTGGCCGACCTGCTGACCATCCGCGAGCACAAGGGCGAGCTGGCGGGTATCACCGTCGCGTTCGTGGGAGACGGCGCCTGCAACATGGGCAACTCCTGGCTGCTCGCCGGCGCGACGGCCGGTCTGCATGTCCGGATCGCGGCGCCGGAGGGTCATCAGCCCGAGGAGCAGTATGTCGCCCGCGCTCGCGAGATCGCCGAGGGCACCGGCGGCTCCGCCGAGGTGATGACCGACCCCCGCTCGGCCGTGACCGGGGCGGACGTGGTGGTCACCGACACGTGGGTGTCGATGGGCCGCGAGGACGAGGCCGCGGAGCGGCTCGCGGCGTTCGGTGCCTACACCGTGACCGCCGAGCTGGTCGCCCTCGCGGCGCCCGACGCCATCGTCCTGCACTGCCTGCCGGCCTACCGCGGCAAGGAGATCGACAGCGACGTGCTCGACGGTCCGCAGAGCCTGGTGTGGGACGAGGCGGAGAACCGCCGGCACGCCCAGAAGGCGATCATCACCTGGCTGCTCACGGCCTCGTCGACGCTCGAGGAGACCACGTGACCGCAGCCGCCCGGCGCCCGGGCACCAAGAACTCCCGGCACCGCCTGATCGTCGAGCTGCTGGCCACCCACGAGGTGCATTCCCAGCCGGAGCTCCTCGGACTGCTCGTCGCCCAGGGGACGCACGTCACCCAGGCCACGTTGTCGCGTGACCTGGTCGAGCTGGACGCGGTCCGGGTGCGCGCGCAGTCCGGCGGGTTGGTGTACGCCGTACCGTCCGAGGGTGGCGACCGACGCCCCGCGGCGCCGGGCGAGACCGCCGCCTCGGGCCACCGCCTCGGACGGCTGCTGGGCGAGCTCCTGGTCACCGCCGAGGCCAGCGCCAACCTCGTGGTCCTGCGCACCCCACCCGGCGCGGCGCAGTTCCTCGCGTCGGCGCTCGACAAGGTGGAGTACGCCGATCTCCTCGGCACCATCGCGGGCGACGACACGGTGCTGGTGATCGGCCGGGATCCCCACGGCGGCGACGAGCTCGCCCGACGACTCCTGGCGCTGGCCGAACAGCCGGTGCCCTGACCCACTATCTCGACCGCCCCCACGCTAGGAACTCCTCTTGAGCAAGGTCCTCACCTCCCTGCCCGTCGGCGAGCGCGTCGGCATCGCCTTCTCCGGTGGCCTCGACACGTCGGTGGCGGTGGCGTGGATGCGCGCCAAGGGCGCCGTCCCGTGCACGTACACCGCCGACCTCGGCCAGTACGACGAGCCCGACATCGACGGAGTGCCCGGACGAGCCCTCCAGTACGGCGCCGAGATCGCCAGGTCGGTCGACTGCAAGGGCCCGCTGGTCGAGGAAGGCCTCGCCGCCCTGGCCTGCGGCGCGTTCCACGTGCGCTCCGCCGGCCGCGCGTACTTCAACACCACGCCCCTCGGTCGCGCGGTCACCGGCACCATGCTGGTGCGCGCCATGCACGACGACGGGGTGGACATCTGGGGCGACGGCTCCACGTTCAAGGGCAACGACATCGAGCGCTTCTACCGCTACGGGCTGCTCGCGAACCCCTCCCTGAGGATCTACAAGCCCTGGCTGGACGCCGACTTCGTCACCGAGCTCGGCGGCCGGCACGAGATGAGCCAGTGGCTGAACGCGCGCAAGCTGCCCTACCGCGACAGCGCCGAGAAGGCCTACTCCACCGACGCCAACATCTGGGGCGCCACCCACGAGGCGAAGACACTCGAGCACCTCGATGTCTCGCTCGAGACCGTCGAGCCGATCATGGGCGCGAAGTTCTGGGACCCGAGCGTGTCGATCGAGCCCGAGGACGTGACGGTCCGGTTCGAGCGCGGCCGCCCGGTCGCCGTCAACGGCACGTCGTACGACGGGGTCGACGGCGCGGTGCGTCTGGTGGAGGCGGTCAACGAGATCGGCGGCCGCCATGGTCTCGGCATGTGCGACCAGATCGAGAACCGCATCATCGAGGCCAAGTCGCGCGGCATCTACGAAGCCCCCGGCATGGCCCTGCTCTGGATCGCCTACGAGCGGATGCTGAACGCCGTCCACAACGAGGACACGCTCGAGACCTACCACTTCGAGGGCCGACGACTCGGCCGGCTGCTCTACGAGGGCCGGTGGCTCGACCCGCAGGCGCTGATGCTGCGTGAGTCGATCCAGCGCTGGATCGCCTCACTCGTCACCGGCGAGGTCACGCTCCGGCTTCGGCGCGGTGAGGACTACTCGATCCTGCGCACCGACGGTCCCGCGTTCTCCTACCACCCGGACAAGCTTTCGATGGAACGTGTGGAGTTCGCAGCGTTCGGCCCCTCCGACCGGATCGGCCAGCTCACCATGCGCAACCTCGACATCGCCGACTCGCGGAGCAAGCTCGAGCTCTACGCCACCCAGCCGCTGGACGAGGGCCAGGTCCTGGTCGAGCACGGACACCTGCTCGGAGCGCTGCCGTCCGGCGGCGGGGCCCGGATCGCCAGCAACCCGGCGGTCGCCGGCGACGACCGCGACACCGCGCTCGACAACGCCGCCATGGAGGTCGGCACCGACTAGCACCGACCGTCGCCCTTTCACGTCGTACGACGCCGACCCGGCCCGACTTCACCACCTGATAGGAAGATCCCGTGCCCCTCGTCAACGACTCGACCCGGTGCGCCGTGGCCCCTCGGGGAGCCGCTTCGTGACCGGCGGCGCTGGCGAGGGCCGCCTCTGGGGCGGCCGCTTCGCCGGGGGACCGTCGCCCGAGCTCGAGGCGCTGTCGCGGTCGACCCACTTCGACTGGCGACTCGTGCCGTACGACCTCGCCGGATCCCGCGCGCACGCCAACGCCCTGCACGCGGCCGGGCTGCTCACCGACGACGACCACCGCACCCTGCTCGACGGCCTGGCCGAGCTTCGGACGGCGTACGACGGCGGGTCTCTCGCACCTGACCCCTCCGACGAGGACGTCCACGGCGCCCTCGAGCGTCTCCTGATCGAACGGGTCGGCCCCGACGTCGGTGGCCGGCTCCGGGCCGGTCGGTCGCGCAACGACCAGGTGGCGACCCTCTTCAAGGCCTATCTCCGCGACCAGGCGGCCGCGGTCGCCGCCCGGATCCTCGACCTGGCCGAGGCCCTCGCGACCCAGGCGCGCGACCACCTCGACGTGGTGATGCCCGGGCGTACCCACCTGCAGCACGCCCAGCCGGTGCTGCTGGCCCACCATCTGCTCGCCCACGCCTGGCCGCTGGTCCGTGACGTCGACCGGCTGCGCGACTGGGACGCCCGCGTGGCCGCCGACTCGCCGTACGGCTCGGGCGCTCTCGCCGGCTCCAGCCTCGACCTCGATCCCCGCGCGGTCGCGCGCGAGCTCGGTTTCACCGACTCGACCCCCAACTCGATCGACGGCACGGCTGCCCGCGACTTCGTCGCCGAGTTCGCCTTCGTCGCCGCGATGACCGGCATCGACCTCAGCCGGCTGGCCGAGGAGATCGTGCTGTGGTCGACTGCGGAGTTCGGTTTCATCCGTCTCGACGACTCCTGGGCGACGGGCTCGAGCATCATGCCGCAGAAGAAGAACCCCGACATCGCGGAGCTGGCGCGTGGCAAGTCGGGTCGCCTGATCGGCAACCTGACCGGTCTGCTGGCCACCCTCAAGGGACTTCCGCTCGCCTACAACCGCGACCTGCAGGAGGACAAGGAGCCCGTCTTCGACTCGGTCGACACCTTGCTGGTGGTGCTCCCGGCGATGACCGGCCTGGTCGCCACGATGACGGTCGATGCGGCCCGGATGACCGAGCTCGCGCCCCAGGGCTTCTCGCTGGCGACCGACGTCGCCGAGTGGCTGGTGCGGCAGGGGGTCCCGTTCCGCGATGCTCACGAGCTCGCGGGGGCCTGCGTACGCCGGTGCGAGGAGCTCGGCGTGGACCTACCAGATCTCAGCGACGCCCAGCTGGCCGAGGTGTCGCCCCACCTCACCCCGCAGGTGCGCGACGTACTCAGCATCGAGGGGTCCGTGGCCTCCCGCCGCGGCCGCGGAGGTACGGCGCCCGAGCGGGTCCGCGAGCAGCTCGGCGAGCTGAACGACCGCGTCCACACCGCCCGTGCCGCCCTCGGCTGACCCGGGCGAGGCCCTCGCCTCGCTGCTGGAGGGGCCGGTGCTCGAGGTGGCGCCCCGGTTGCTCGGCAGCATCCTCCGGCACCGCGATGTGGCCTGCCGGATCACCGAGGTCGAGGCCTACGACGGGTCCGACGACCCGGGCTCCCATGCCCATCGCGGCCGGACCCCGCGCAACGCGGCGATGTTCGGTCCGGCGGGTCACCTCTACGTCTACTTCACCTACGGCATTCACCACTGCTGCAACGTCGTCTGTGGTCCGGAGGGCCGCGCGAGCGCCGTGCTCCTGCGCGCCGGCGAGGTCATCGACGGCGTGGGGGTCGCTCGGGCTCGTCGCCCGGCCGCACGGCACGAGCGCGACCTCGCCCGCGGCCCGGCCAGACTCTGCCAGGCGCTCGGGATCGGTGCCGCCGAGAACGGTCACGACCTGGCCGTCGCGCCGCTCAGCCTGACTGCTGCCGAGGAGCCGGTCGGCCGGGTACGCGCCGGGCCCCGGGTGGGGCTGCGACTCGCAGCCGATCGACCGTGGCGCTTCTGGATTGCCGACGACCCGTCGGTGAGCACCTACCGCCCCGCGTCGCCCCGGTCACCCGGGTCGTAGGGTCCACCCGTGCAGCTCCGGGGCCTGATCGCGGACACGCGTCCCTTGAGGACTCCCACGTTCCGCCGCCTCTGGACGGCCAGCATCGTGACGGTGGTGGGTGCCCAGCTCACCGTGGTCGCCGTACCGGCGCAGATCTACTCGATCACGGGCTCCTCGGCCTACGTCGGGCTCACCGGTGTCTTCGGTCTGGTGCCGCTGATCGTGTTCGGGCTCTGGGGCGGGGCTCTCGCGGACGTGATGGACCGGCGGACGATCCTCCAGGTCACGACAGCGGGCCTGATCCTGACCAGCGCTGCGTTCTGGGCGCAGGCGGCGTTCGGCGCGAACAACGTGTGGCTGCTGCTCGTGCTGTTCGCGGTCCAGCAGGCGTTCTTCGCGATCAACCAGCCGACCCGCAGCGCGGTGCTCCCACGGCTGCTGCCGCGCGAGCAGCTCCCGGCCGCGAACGCACTGAACATGACGGTGACGCAGGCGGGTGCGATCGCCGGTCCGCTGGTCGGCGGTGCCCTGATCCCGGTGCTCGGGTTCTCGGTGCTGTACCTCGTCGACACCCTCACCCTGTTTGCCACGCTGTGGGCGGTGATCCGGCTGCCGGCGATGCCGATCGAGGGCGCCACCGGCGGGCCCCCTGGGCTGTCCGCGGTGCTGGACGGGTTCGCCTACCTGCGCGGTCACCGGGTGCTGCTGATGAGCTTCGTGGTCGACGTCATCGCGATGGTCTTCGGGATGCCTCGTGCGCTCTTCCCCCAGGTCGCCCATCAGAGCTTCGGCGGCCCCGCCGGGGGCGGCCTGGCCTTCGCGCTGCTGTTCGCGGCCATCCCGGCCGGTGCCGTCCTGGGCGGGATCCTGTCCGGCTGGGTCTCGCGCGTACGGCGTCAGGGCCGCGCCGTGGTCGGAGCCATCGCGGTCTGGGGACTGGCCATGGCCGGGTTCGCTGGCGCGGTCGGGCTCGCGCCGCACGCCCGGAACGCGATGCTGGTCGTGTGCGTGCTGATGCTCGTGATCGGCGGCGCCGCCGACATGTCGTCGTCCGCGTTCCGCAACAGCATGCTGCAGAGTGCGGCCTCCGACGCGGTCCGGGGTCGCCTGCAGGGCGTGTTCATCGTCGTCGTGCTGGGCGGGCCACGGATCGCCGACGTGCTTCACGGCGGGGCGGCCGCGGGGGTCGGCACCGCCGTCACCGCGGGCGTGGGCGGGTTGCTGGTGGTCGTGCTGCTCGGGGTCGCGGTGGCACTCGTGCCCTCCTTCTACCGCTTCCGGACCCCTGATCCGGAGTCCGTGGGCGGCTCCGAGTGACTCCCTCGTCCGAGGGCGCGAGGCTGGGCCCGCGGCCACTGGTACTCTGGTGAGGTAGCCGCGCACCGCGTCACGGACCTGGTCCGAGACGCGTCGGTGGTCGGCGACGCTGCGTGCCGGATCCGATTTGACGCCCATGGCGGCGGACCGGTAAGTTTTTGTAGGTTGCCCCCGAGCGGACCTCGATGAGAGGTTTCTCTGGTGTGCGTCTGATTTTTGAGAACTCAACAGTGTGTTTGTCGATGAATTGGTTTGTA
>DAINSL010000012.1:0-41816 GCA_036741335.1 Nocardioides sp.
GGGTGGCTCGACGCTCACCGGACGCGACTCAACGGAGGGGTCTCACGCCGCCGAGGTCACTGCACCTGCAGCGCGATGTCGTCGCGCTTCGTGAGTCCGCTGCGGTCGCTCTTCTCGAGCAGGTCGGCCACGGGACCGGCGTCGGGTATCACGGCGTCCGGCTCCACGTCGTACCACGGCTGCAGGACGAACGCCCGCTCGGCCGCCCGCGGGTGCGGCAGCCGCAAGGCGTCGTCGTGGCCACGCCGGTCGCCGACCACTATCAGGTCGACGTCGAGCGTTCGAGGCGCGTTGACCTGGCCGGTGCGCTCGCGTCCGAAGGCGTCCTCGATGGCGTGGGCGCGGTCGAGCAGGCGGGTCGCGGCAAGCGTGGTGTCGAGGAGGACGACGGCGTTCAGGAAGTTGTCCGCCCCCGCCGGGGAGTCGATCGGCTCGGTCTCGTAGACAGGGGACACACCGGTGACCCAGACATCGGGCGTGTCGGCGAGTGCGTTGATCGCGCCCTGGAGGCTGGCGAAGCGCTCCCCGAGGTTGGACCCCAGCGACAGCACCGCCCGACGGATCGGGCGCATCTCACCGGTGAGTGTGTCCGCGTCGACGATGTGCGGGTTGGGCGTCTCGGTCACGGTCGCACCTCACTGGCTCGAAGATCGCGCTGTGATCGGTCTGGTGATCCTCAGCGTCACGTCGGCGAACGTCGCATCGATGGGGGCTCCCGGCTTGTGGACCGTGACCCGAGCCCATTCAACACGGTCGTCCAAGAGGCAGACGTCCGAGATGCGTTGGGCCACGGTCTCGATCAGATCGACCGGATCCGACTCGACTGCGGCTTTCACGTGCGCCACGAGACTTCCGTAGTCCACCGTGTCGTGCAAGTCGTCGGAGGCCGCTGCCGGCCGGGTGTCGACGCCCAGGACGAGGTCGATCACGAAGATCTGGCCCTCGCGTCGTTCGTGCTCGAAGACGCCGTGGTGGGCGAAGCACTCGATGCCCACGATCGCCAGCTCGTCCTGGCGAGCGCGCGTTGGTTCCTGAGGAGGTTGCGCAGCAACCGTCTCGAAGGGCTCGAAGGGCTCGTCGGTCATCGGGTCAGCCTTGCAGCCAGCGAGCCAGCGTCCGCAGTGCATCGCGACTGGCTCGTACGTCGTGCACGCGCAGGCCCCACACCTGTTGCTGGGCGACCAGCACGGTCAGGGCGGTGGTGGCGTCCTCCCGGTCGTCGACGGGACGCGGCTCGCCGGACGGGCCGGCCAACAACGCCCCGAGGAAGGACTTCCGGCTGGCCCCGACGAGGAGCCGGAATCCCAGCGCCCGGAGATCCGGGATGCCGGTCAGCAGCGCCCAGTTGTGCTCTGCCCGCTTGGCGAATCCCAGCCCGGGGTCCAGCACGATCCGGTCGTCCGGGACGCCCGCGCTGTGGAGCGACTCGATCCGCTGGAGCAGCTCGTCGCGTACCGCGGCCACGACGCCGCCGGGACCGTCGTACTCGGCGTGGTCGTTCATGGTCACGCTGTGCGCCCGCCAGTGCATGCAGATGTACGTCGCGTCCGAGTCGGCCACGACGTCGAGGATCCGCGGGTCGGCCAGTCCCCCGGAGACGTCGTTCACGATCGAGGCACCGGCGGCGAGCGCGGCGGATGCGACCTCGGCGCGCATGGTGTCCACCGAGACGGTCGCGCCTTCGGCTGCCAGCTCCCGGATGACGGGGACCACGCGGGCGAGCTCGGTCTCCACCAACGGCCGGGTCGCGCCGGGGCGGGTCGACTCGCCGCCGATGTCGAGCAGGTCGGCCCCGTCGGCGAGCAGGTCGCGGCCGTGGACGATGGCCGCCTCGGGGGTGGCCCAGCGACCACCGTCGGAGAACGAGTCGGGCGTCACGTTCACCACGCCCATCAGCAGCGGCTGAGTCATCGGCTGGGTCATTGGTTGGGCCATCTCACCGCCGGTGACTGTTGATCAGCGCCATCGCCTCGGAGCGGGTCGCCGCGTTGTGCATCTGGCCGCGTACGGCCGAGGTGATGGTGCGCGCTCCCGCCTTGCGAACCCCGCGCATCGTCATGCAGAGGTGCTCGGCCTCGATCACCACGATCACCCCGCGGGCGTCCAGCGCCTTGACCAGCGCGTCGGCCACCTGTGTGGTCAACCGCTCCTGCACCTGCGGCCGCTTGGCGAAGACATCGACCAGCCGGGCCAGCTTCGACAGGCCCGTGATCTTCCCGGACTCGGCCGGGATGTAGCCGACGTGGGCGACGCCGGTGAACGGCACCAGGTGGTGCTCGCACATCGACCAGAGCTCGATGTCGCGCACCAGCACCATCTCGTCGTGGCCGAGGTCGAAGGTCGTGGTGAGGACCTCTTCGGGTGACTGACGGATGCCGGCGGTCAGCTCGGCGTACGCGCGGGCCACCCGCTCCGGGGTGTCCTTGAGCCCTTCACGATTGGGGTCCTCACCGATCGCGATCAGCAGCTCGCGTACGGCGGCCGCGGCGCGGTTGTGGTCGAAGGGCGGGACCTCCGCAGGCGACCGGTCGGGATAGGCGATCGGGTGGGTCATCCGTGGTTCACGCCGGGAGCTCGGGAGGCGCGGTGCCCGGGCCGAGCAGGCCGCCGTGGAGGTCGCCGCCCGCGCCCGGCGGAGTGAGGATCGCGCCCGCGTCGGTGGCCGGCTTGGTGCCGTTGCTCGCCACCCGGTCACGAATCTCCTGCGGAATCTCCACGGGCGGGATCTGTGAGGGGTTGCGATCGGGCGAGCCGGTCCAGGCCGGACGAGCCGGCCGGCGGCGGAGCGCTACGAAGACCTCCGCGACCTGCGCCTTGTCGAGGGTCTCCTTGTCGACCAGCTCGAGCACCAGGCTGTCGAGGACGTCGCGGTTCTCCTCGAGGATGTCGTAGGCCTCCTGGTGGGCGTTCTGCAGGAGCTTCTTGGTCTCCTCGTCGATGATCGCGGCGACGTCCTCGGAGTAGTTCTTGGTGTGTCCGAAGTCGCGCCCCAGGAACGGCTCGCCGTTGCTCTCGCCGAGCTTGATGGCGCCGAGCCGGTCGGTCATGCCGTACTGGGTCACCATCGCCCGGGCCACGGCGGTGGCCTTCTCGATGTCGTTGCCGGCCCCCGTGGTCGGGTCGTGGAAGACCATCTCCTCGGCCGCGCGGCCGCCCATCATGTAGGCGAGCGCGTCGAGCATCTCGCTGCGGGTCTGGCTGTACTTGTCGGCGTCGGGAAGGATCATCGTGTAGCCGAGGGCCCGGCCGCGAGGCAGGATCGTGATCTTGTGCACCGGGTCGTTGCCCGGGAGCGCCGCCGCCACCAGGGCGTGGCCGCCCTCGTGGTAGGCCGTGATCAGCTTCTCCTTCTCGCTCATCAGGCGCGTGCGACGCTGCGGCCCGGCGATGACCCGGTCGATCGCCTCGTCGAGCATCTCATTGGTGACCATCTTCAGGTTGGAGCGTGCGGTGAGCAGGGCCGCCTCGTTGAGGACGTTCTCGAGGTCGGCTCCGGTGAAGCCGGGGGTACGCCGTGCCACCGACAGCAGGTCGACACCGGGCGCCAGCGGCTTGCCGCGCGCGTGCACCTGGAGGATCTTGTGGCGGCCGGCGAGGTCGGGCGCGTCCACCTGGATCTGCCGGTCGAACCGGCCTGGACGCAGCAGCGCCGGGTCGAGGACGTCGGGGCGGTTGGTGGCCGCGATCAGGATGACGCCGCCACGGATGTCGAAGCCATCCATCTCGACCAGCAGCTGGTTGAGGGTCTGCTCGCGCTCGTCGTGGCCACCGCCCATGCCGGCACCGCGGTGCCGACCGACGGCGTCGATCTCGTCGATGAAGACGATCGCCGGGGCGTTCTCCTTGGCCTGCTCGAACAGGTCGCGCACGCGGCTGGCGCCGACACCCACGAACATCTCGACGAAGTCGGAGCCGGAGATGGAGTAGAACGGGACGCCCGCCTCACCGGCGACCGCCCGTGCGAGCAGCGTCTTGCCCGTGCCGGGAGGACCGTAGAGCAGGACACCCTTGGGGATCTTCGCGCCGACGGCCTGGAACTTGGCGGGTTCCTGGAGGAACTCCTTGATCTCGCCGAGCTCCTCGACCGCCTCGTCGCAGCCCGCCACGTCGCCGAACGTGGTCTTGGGCATGTCCTTGGTGATCAGCTTGGCCTTGGACTTGGCGAACTGCATGACGCCACGTCCGCCACCGCCCTGCACCTGGTTCATCAGGAACAGGAACAGGAGCACGATCAGCACGAACGGCAGCAGGGTCGTCAGGATCGTGCCGAGGAGGCTGGGCTTGGAGATCTTGTTGTCGTAGCCGTCGACCGGGATCGTGCCCTTTTTGACCTGCCCTTCGATCTCGTTGACGAGGGTGTTCTGGGTGCCGTCGAGCCAGTGCGAGGTGACCTCGCTGCCTGCCGGACGCACGCCGTCGGTCAGGGTCGCCTTGATCTGCTGGTCGCCGTCGATCAGCGTGATCTGCTTGACCTGCCCCGCATTGATGTAGGAGTTCATCTGTCCGTAGGTGATCTCGTCGTACCCGCCCGAGGGGGCGAGGTACTGCAGGGCGAAGAGCACGCCGAGCACCGCGACGACGATCCACAGCCACGGACTTCTGACGAAACGCTTCACGGGACTCTCTCGAACACGATGCTTTTGCCCGCCGAAGGTCTCCGAGAGACGCCGAAGGGGGCACTGGTCTGGAAATGACGACGGTACACGTCATCGCCAATGCTCATTGTTCCCTCTGGCAGGCTCCGGGGCCACATCGAGGGCAACTCTTCACCCGGTCCGATCAGGAGTAGATGTGTGGCGCGAGCGTCGCGATGTCGCGCAGGTTGCGGTACTTCTCCCGGTAGTCCAACCCGTAGCCGACCACGAACTCGTTGGGGATGTCCCAGCCGACGTACGTCGGCTCCACCGGCATCGTGAGGGCGTCCGGCTTACGCAGGAGGGTGGCGATCTCGACGCTGGCGGCGTTGCGGCTGCCGAGGCTGTTGACGAGCCAGCTGAGCGTCAGGCCGGTGTCGATGATCTCGTCGACGATCAGCACGTGCCGACCGGTGATGTCGGTGTCCAGGTCCTTGAGCAGCCGGACCACGCCGCTGGACTTCGTGCCGGACCCGTACGAGCTGATCGCGATCCAGTCCATCTCGACGTGTCGCGGCAGGGCTCGGGCCAGGTCGGCCATCACCATCACCGCGCCGCGCAGGATGCCCACCAGTAAGAGGTCCTTCCCCTCGTAGTCGACCGCGATCTCGTCGGCCATCTCCTGCAGCCGGGCGTGGATCTGGGCCTCGGTGAAGAGCACCTTCACCAGGTCCTGCTCCGCGTGGGACGCATCCATGCGGGCAAGGATAGGGGTGCGCAGGTTTCCCCGGTGCACCGGGGAAACCGGAGGTTCCCGGCCGAAACACGGGGGCGAGAACGTCAGGTTGCGGCCGGGAACCTCCCCGGCCCTCCGGGCGGGTCGGGCCCGTCGAACGCCAGTACGCCGTCGCGGCGGAGGGCGCGCAGGCTACCGGGCAGGTCGACCCATCGCTGGCCGTGCCAGTCGGTGACCAACGCGTCGATCGCCACCACGTGCTGGTGGAAGAGGTCACCCGCGGGGCTGCCGGCCGCCAGCGCGGCGAGCCTCACTACCCGGGTCCGGATCGGCGACGGCAGGGCGGACAGGCGGTCGACGGCCAGTCCGCCCTCGACGACGCAGCCGGCGAGCGCCTCCTCGGCCTGGAGGTCGAGCAGCTCCATGTCGGGCCGCAGCTGCTCGGCGGTGCGAGCCAGCGCGTCGGCCACACCCGGCCCGAGCTCCTCCTCCAGCAGCGGCAGCACACGCTGCCGCACCCGCGAGCGCGTGAACGCGGGGTCGCTGTTGTGGGGGTCCTCCCAAACCTCGAGGCCCTCGACCTGGCAGGCCGTGACCGTGTCCGCTCGCGAGACGTCGAGCAGAGGACGGCGGTAGCCGTCGAAGGCCCGGCGCATGCCGGCCATCGCCCGACCTCCCGAGCCCCGGGCGAGGCCCAGCAGCACGGTCTCGGCCTGGTCGTCGCGGGTGTGCCCCAACAGGACGGCCTCGGCGTCGAAGCGTTCCCGGATCTCGTCGAGCAGCGCGTAGCGCGCCGCGCGGGCCGCCGCCTCGGGCCCGAGTCCCGGCGCATCCACGGTCGCCCTGGCGCTCACGGTCTCGTCGACCCCGATCGACGAGAGCTGGGCCACCACGCGGGCCGCCCGTTCCGCGGAACCCTCCTGCAGGCCGTGGTCGACGGTGGCCCCGATCACGTGCCAACCGGGTTCGCGCCCCTCGAACACGGTCGCCGAGGCCAGGGCCAGGGAGTCCGCGCCGCCGCTGCACGCGACCACCAGCCGGGCGCCCGGCTCGAGGTCACCGAGCCCCCGTCGTACGGCGTGACGTACCGCCGCGATCGAAGGGTGCAGGCTCATGGCTAGCCCTGCAGCACCCGCGAGATCCAGGCGGGCGGGTCGGTGATCTCGGCCTTGGACGGGAGGTTCTCCGGGCCGACCCACACGGCGTTGAAGTCGGCCATGCCGACCTTGTCGACCACGGCGCGGACGAACGCCGCGCCGTCGCGGTATTGCGCCATCTTGGCCTCGAGCCCCAGCAGCCTGCGCAGCAGCCGGTCGAGCGTGCCGACGCCCAGGCGTCGCTCGTCGAAACGCCCACGGATCGTGGCCACGCTGGGGATCACGCTGGGGCCGACGCCATCCATCACGACATCGGCATGTCCCTCGAGCAGCGACATCACGCCGGTCACCCGGTCGAGGATCTCCTTCTGCTCGGGGCTGCCCATCAGGTCGAGAAGGCTGCCCCCGTGGCCGCCGGCACTGCTCTTGATCGCTTCGGTGATGCGCTTGAGTCCGTCGTCGAGCAGGCGTTGCGGCTCGACGGTCTCCGCGAGTGCGGTGAACTCCCCGAACAGGTGGTCGCGCATCCACGGCACCGCGGTGAACTGCACGCGGTGCGTCTCCTCGTGCACGCAGACCCAGAGCCGGAAGTCGCTCGGGTCCGCGTCGAGCTCACGCTCCACGTGTACGACGTTGGGTGCGACCAGCAGCAGCCGGCCGGATGGGTCGTGGAAGGGGTCGAACTGGCCGAGCACGCGGCTGGACATGAAGCCCAGCAACCCGCCCACCTCGGCGCCGGTGACCCGCGAGCCGATGGCCTGCGTCAACGCCCCCGGCGGACCCTTCTTCTCCTCGACCTTCTCGATGATCGGGGTGAGGAGCTTGGCGAACCCGTCCGCGTTCGCCTGGATCCAGGCCGGGCGGTCCACGACGAGGACGGGCGCGGTCACCTCCCCGGCGTCGAGCCCGGTGAACTCACGCACGTACGAGGTCGACCGGTCGGCACCTTCCCGGAGCTCGGCGACGGTCGCGGCTGCCTCGTCGGCGCTCACCTCGGGGCCGGCGCCCGCCAGGCGCGAGCCGAGGGCGACCGCGAACTGCCAGTCGACCATGTTCGACGTCATGCCCGGAGCCTACGTGGCTCAGCAGTGGCAGGCGGCTAGCGCCGCAGCCAGGTGGTCCAGCGCGGCCCTGCCATCGAGGGTCCCGACGTCGGGAATGTGGTTGCTGACGAACGCGAACACCAGCACCCTGCCGCTGGCGTCCGTGGCCAGCCCAGCGAGTGCGCTGGTGCCGCTCAGGGTGCCCGTCTTCGCCCGGACCCAGCCCCGGCCTGTCGAGTGCTCGAAGCGCCCCTGCAGCGAACCCGTGAAGGACGCGACCGGCAGGCCGCTCAGCACCGGCCGGAGCTCGGGGTGATCAGGGGAGGCGGCCAGCTGGAGCACCTGGACCAGCGTCGCGGCGTCGAGGCGGTCGTCGCGCGAGAGGCCGCTCCCGTCGTACACCCGCGCTCCGTGCAGGTCGATCCCGAGGCCGCGCAGCGTCTGCTCGACGGCCTTCACCCCGCCCTCGAACGACCCCTCGCCGGTGACGGCGAGCCCGACCTGGCGGGCGAGGACCTCGGCGCCCTCGTTGTCGCTGTTCTCCAGCACGCGCTCCACGATGTCGGACAACCGAACACTCGTGACCCGAGCCAGCTCCCGTCCCCCGGAAGGCGCGGCACGGTCACGCGGAGCGCCGTCGACGCGGACGCCGTCCTTGCCCAGGTACGCCGCGAAGTCGGCGGCCGCGGTCGCGGCCGGGTCGGTGACGCGTCGCGAGTCATCGGCCGCGACGCCCTCGTCCGCCCAGAGCGCGGTGATCGGCGAGACCACCTGATCGGTGACGTAGCCGGCCGGCCACCGCGGGTTGACGCGCGGGCCGGTGAAGAGGGACGCGTCGTAGGCCAGTCGGACCCGCGTCACGCCCCGGGCCTTCAGGCGGTCCGCCGTACGACGGGCCAGGGTCTGGAGGCTTGCGTCGGCCGGCGACCCCGCCCGCGGCGCGCGGTCGGCGAGGAAGGGGTCGCCCCCGCCGACCAGCGTGATCGAGTGCCGCCCCTGTGCCACGACCCAGGTGGCGAACGTGTGGTCCGGGCCGAGCACGTGCAGAGCGGCGCTCGCGGTGAGCAGCTTCAGGGTGGAGGCCGGCATCGAGGACCCGTGCCCATGGTCGAGCAGGGGCGGGCCGCTCAGTGGTGCGACCACCGCGCGCAGCTTCGCCAGGGCGGGGTTCGCAAGAGCCTGCGCCAGCGCACGACGTACGGCGATGGCGTCGGGGCGGGTCGACGGCGCCGGGCGGGCAACGGGCCGCAGCGCAGACGCGCTCGGCAGGGTCAGGCCGGGAGCCGGCGGCGTGGCCGGGACCGCCGCGGGTGCGCCGAACCAGCGGGTGCCCAGGTCGTAGTGGTAGGACGCCGTGGCGGCGCCGAACATCGCGAGCACCAGCACGACGGGCGCCCAGCGGAAGGCGGTGCCCGCCCACCCCCGGCGGCGCTGCCGCCGATCCGCTCGCGCCACCGGCCTCGCCTCCCGACTCTCACCCGCTGGGCATGTGGGTTCATTGTGCGGGAGAATGGGGCGGCCCTCGGAGCCCGGGTCGCCCACACCAAGCCGCTGGAGGAAGCCGTGCTGGAGTTCGACGTACTGGTGGAGATCCCGAAGGGGAGCCGCAACAAGTACGAGGTCGACCACGAGTCGGGCCGGATCCGACTCGACCGGACGCTCTTCACCTCCACGCAGTATCCCGCCGACTACGGGTTCATCGAGAACACCCTGGGCAAGGACGGCGACCCGCTGGACGCGCTGGTGCTGCTGATCGGGGAGCCGACGTTCCCCGGCTGCCTGATCAAGTGCCGCGCGATCGGGATGTACCGGATGACCGACGAGAAGGGTGCCGACGACAAGGTCCTGTGCGTGCCGGTCGCCGACCCGCGGCTGGAGCACATGCGCGACATCAACCACCTGCCGAAATTCGACCGGCTCGAGATCGAGCACTTCTTCACCGTCTACAAGGAGCTCGAGCCCGGGAAGTCGGTCGAGGGCGCCGACTGGGTCGGCCGCACCGAGGCCGAGCTGGAGGTCCATGCCTCCTTCGCCCGCCTGCGGGAGCACCCCGAGGACCTGCACTGACCAACGCGCCAGCGGCGATCGAACCGCCCGTAGTCAGACGGGCACAACTTCGATCCTGGGCCAGGCTCGCGCCGGAGCTGGCGCCCCGCTGGGACTTGTGCCCGCGCGTGTACGACCCCGTGCCGGTGATCTCACTCGAGGGGGACGCGGTGCCAGGTGCTCCCGCCGTCGACCGTCCGAAACAGGCCGTGGCCGTAGACGTCGTCCAGGCCGATCTGAGGGGTGAGGAACGACGGGTCGCCTGCGACGTTCTCCGGCCGTAGTCCGGCCAGGCTGCCGGTGCGGACGAAGTGGCGTCCTCCATCACTGGTGACCCAGACCCCGGCCCAGCGGCCTCCGCCCGAGTGGAACACGGCCACGGAGCCGCTCAGCGCGGCAAGGTCGGTGTTCGCGGTCCCGGCTCCCCAGGGCCCGAGATGCTGTACGTGGGTGCCGTCGTACCTGAGGAACGCCATCAGCATGCCCGTCGAGCAGTCGACCCACACGATCGTCGGCGAGGTGGCCGTGAGGCCACAGCTGACGGCCTGCAACGGTGGCAGGCGGCGGAAGGTCGAGCCGGCGTCCGCCGAGAAGAGCGTGACGGGGCGCCGGGTGTTGCCCACTCCGAGCGTCAGCCACAGGCTGCCACCCCAGGCGGCCATACCGATGCCGCCCTCGTCGTCGCGACGCGGGAGTGCGGAGACGTAGTGCCACCGGAACGCGTCGGTACGTCGGAGGAAGAGTCCCACCCGGCACTGGCATGTGCCGCGACGAAGTGCGACAGCGTACGCGATGGCGCCGTGACCGTCCACCCCGAGGATTCCCCGCCACGGTCCTCGGGGCAGGTCGTCACGCGACCATGACCGCCCGCCGTCCGATGTCGTCTCGAGGACCGTCGACGGCCAGTCGGGGCCGAGCAGTGCGTAGCCGTGGGCCGGGTCGGTGAAGACAAGCGACTGCAGAGTCATCGGTCCGCCGGAGGCCCTGGGCCGCGGCGCGACCGCACGCTCGAAATGCGCGCCGCCGTCGGTGCTGCGGAAGAGCGTGGTCGGGCCGTGACGGGGGCCGGTCGCCACGAACGCCACGCGCGACGAGACGGCCCTGACCCACTGGATCTGCCGCGGCTCCGACCGCCTCGAGAGGTGCCGGTGGCTGTGACCACGCGTCGGTGCGCGAGGTGCACTCTTCCCGCTCGGGTGTTGCGTAGAGGTTCCGGCTCGGGCGGGCTCCCTGGACCCGCCGGTGCGAGCGTCTCCGCCACCGCAGGAAACGCACACCAGAGCCACAGACGCGATCAGGGCTGCGGCACGGTCGATCCCCACGTGAACTTGGACGGCGCCCGCGCCTCGCGAGTTGCCGGCCGACGCTTGTAACGCGCTGTTACTGGCTCTACCGCGCCGTTGTAGCGGCGCATGCGTGAGGGTAACAGCGCGTTACAAGCGGGTGGTCAGGCGAGGAGGGCCGGGGACCGCAGCATCTCCGGAGGTACGGCGAACGCGTCCACGAAGCCGACCGCGAGCGGGCGGATCTTGAGGCACAGGTCGTTGACCTCGCGGGTGATCGCCTTCGACCGCGGTATCGAGAGGCGGCCGTGCTCGATGAACCACGCCCGGTCCTGCTCGATGGTGGTCAGCGCGTGGAGGTCGCACAGCAGGGAGATGGCCACCCGGAGGTCGCTCTCGGGCAGTGCACCGATCTTGTCGACGAACGCCTCCAGCACCAGCCGCTCGACGTGGGCACGAGCGGCCCCGATCACGTGGTCCTGGACCCGGGAGAAGACCTCGCCCGGGTTCAGGCCGTCGTCGATGCCGCGCTTGAGCCGCCTCGCGACACCGGAGAGCATGTGCTCCTCACGGAACCGCAGCATCGCCAGCTGGTAGTTGGGGTCGAGCAGCCTGGCCTCCTGGTCCCAACCGTCGTTGCCGCCCGGCAGCACGTCCTTGATCCGCTCGAGCAGCTTGTGGGCGGAGGTGCGCTCGATCACCGTCTCCAGCGCGAGCCCGGCCACGAACCGCACCACCCCGAGCTGGTCGAGGTCCTCGAAGTCGCTGGAGTAGTCGGTCAGCAGTCCCTTCGCGACCAGCTGGAGCAGGACGTGGTTGTCGCCCTCGAACGTGGTGAAGACCTCGGTGTCCGCCTTGAGCGCCGAGAACCGGTTGATGGCGAGGTAGCCCGCGCCTCCGCACGCCTCCCGGCACTCCTGGATGGTCCGGGTCGCGTGCCAGGTGCCGAGCGCCTTCGTCCCGGCGGCGCGCGACTCCAGCTGCCGGCGCGTCTGCTCGTCGTCGACGGTGCCGGAGAACACGTCGTGGAGCTGTGTCGACACGACCTCCTGCGCGAAGTGCAGGGCGTAGGTGCGCGCCAGCAGCGGGAAGAGCCGCCGCTGGTGGAGCCCGTAGTCGAGCAGCAGCTCCTCGGTGGCCGGCGAGGTGGCGTTGAACTGCCGCCGGCGTACGGCGTACTTCGTCGCGATCGTGAGCGCCACCTTGGCGGCGTTGATCCCGGCACCGCCCACGCAGACACGGCCCTGGACGAGCGTGCCGAGCATCGTGAAGAAGCGCCGGTTGGCGTTGTCGATCGACGACTCGTAGACGCCGTCGGCGGTCACGTCGGCGAAGCGGTTGAGCAGGTTGGCCCGGGGCACGCGCACCGCGTCGAACCACAGCCGGCCGTTGTCGACACCGTGGAGGCCCATCTTGAGGCCGTCGTCCTCCATGCGGATGCCGGGCAGCAGCGCGCCGTTCTCCCTGAGGGGTACGACGAACGCGTTCACGCCGTGGGACTCGCCGCCCACCTCCAGCTGTGCGAACACGACTGCCGCGTGGGCGTGGACCGCGGCGTTGCCGATGTAGTCCTTGCCAGAGATCAGGTCCGGCGTGGTGATCACGAACTCGTCGGTCGCCGGGTCGTAGGTCGCGGTGGTGCCGAGCGCCTGCACGTTGGAGCCGTGCCCGGTCTCGGTCATCGCGAAACAGCCCATCAGCCGACCGGTGACCAGGTCGGCGAGGTAGGCGTCATGGTGACGCTTCGTGCCGAGCTGGAGGATCGCGCCGCCGAACAGCCCGAACTGCACGCCGACCTTCACCAGCACCGACAGGTCGCCGTAGGCGAGGGTCTCGAAGGACGCGATCGCCGCCCCGATGTCGCCGCCACCGCCGTACTCCTCCGGGAAGCCCATGCCGGTCTGGCCGGTGGCAGCCATCGCGACCACCAGGTCCTTGACCCGCTCCCGGAAGTCGGCCTGCGACATCGTCTCGGCGTCCTCGAGGACTCCCGCGTGCTCGGCCAGGTTGGTGCGCACCAGGTTGCGGGCGTCGGCGTAGCTGCCGTCGAGCAAGCGGGTCAGCTCGGGGACGTCGACGTCGGGTTCGCGGTACGCCGAGCCGGGCGCGACGTCGTCTGACCCGGTGGTGTCGGTCGCCATGAGCTGACGCTACCGGTCTTCAGAGGCGGGTCAGCAGCGGTCGGGGCTCAGGGACGGGCGAAGAAGTTCGGCGCGATCCAGTAGTACATCGACACCTCTTCGACGTTCTCCCCGGTCCGCGGCGCCTGGATGATCATGCCGTTCCCGACGTAGAGCGCGACGTGGTAGATCGACGACGACGAGCTCGAGGACCCCCAGAACACCAGGTCACCCGGACGCAGAGCGCTGGACGAGATCGGGGTGGACTGCGTGTACTGCGCCACCGAGTAGTGCGGCAGCGAGATGCCTCCAGCACGCCAGGCGCCCATGGTCAGGCCCGAGCAGTCCCAGGCGTCCGGTCCGGTGGCGCCCCAGACGTAGGGGTCGCCGATCTGGGCACGGGCGAAGGCGATCGCGGCCTGGGCGCCCGCCGCCGGAGCGGGCGGGTTCGACGGGGGGGCCGTCGGTTGCGGAGTCGGGGGGTTGCTCGGGAAGGGGGAGTCGGGCGGACCCGAGCCAGGACCGTTGTCCTGCTGTTGCGCCGCCTGCTGGGCGGCCTCCTGGGCGGCCTCCTGGGCGGCCTTCTGGGCGGCCTTCTGGGCGGCCTGCTGGGCGGCCTTCTCGGCCGCCTTCTCCGCGGCCGCGCGGGCCGCGGCTTCGATGCCGGCCTGCCGCCTCTCGGCCAGGTGCACGCTGACGTGCTGCAGGGCCGCGAGCCGCGAGATCAGCTGGGTCTTGCGGGCGGCGATCTCCTGGCTGGTCGCGTTCGCGGCGTCGGCCGCTGCCGTCGCGGCGTCGCGGGCCTGGCGGGCCTGGGTGGCCATGGCCGCGGCTCGGGCCCGGGCCGCGTCGGCCTGGCTGCTGGCGACGCCGGCCAACGTCGAGGACGCCCGGTAGGAGTCGTAGGTGCTGTCCATCGCTGCCTGGGCGTTTTGCAACGTGGCCAGCTTGCTCAGCACCGAGGCGATCCCGGTGCTGCCCTGGATGGCCGAGAGCGGGCTGAGCGACGGGCCGAGCTCGTATGACGACACCACGCTCGCGGCGTACGACCTGCGTTGCCGCGAGGCGTCGGCGTTCGCGATCCGGGCGTGACGGTCGGCGACGCGAGCCTCGCGCCGGGCCTGCTGGAGATGCCAGCGAGCGCCGTTGTAAGCCTCCGCGGCCTGCTCCGCCTGGACGGCGGCAGCCTGGAGTCGCTGGTTCGCCGCGGCCAGCTCCGAACGGATCCCGGTCACGTGGTCGGCCGCTCGGGCGGCCCGGTGCTGCGCCTGGTGCACCTCGTGCCGCGACGGGTAGACGTGGTGGCCGTCGGCTGCCGCCGCTGCCGCCACGCCCCCGAGCCCGGAGACCAGGGACAGGGCCAGGGCGGTGACCCCGATTCGGTGCACGAAGGCTCTCCTAGCGGCTCTGTGGATGGGAGCCGCCTCGGGGTGTCTGCTGGTAACCACTCGAGGCGACTCGCTGCACGCTAGTGCGCTGGAGTCACAAACGGAACAACTTTCCCAAAATTCCCACAAGTCACCGGCGTGTCGACTTGACGAACTACATGGTTGTAACTCTTTCCCGTGCGGGTTCGTCCCTCCGATGGCGCTCGAAGGACTGGTTGCTGGCCCAGCCGCCGACGTAGAACGAGACCAGCGCGATCGCGACGCCGGCGATGTCGTCGGCGACGTAGTGCCAGCCGAAGTAGAGCGTGGCCACGCAGGTGAGGCAGAAGTTCACCCAGAACACGATCTTGAGGATCCGGCTGCGCACCGTGTACTGGATCATCATCGCGACCAGCAGGGTGATCGCGCAGTGCAGGCTGGCGAACCCGGCCACGGACTGCAGCGAGTGGCTGGCCGAGTTCACGACGAACAAACGTGAGTCGCCCAGCGACTTCATCAGATGACCGGCCGCGGTGTCATCCACTGTGTCGTACAACCAGGGGTAGTTGATCCCCGGCCCCAGCGTCGGCAAGGCGTAGTAGGAGACCGTGCCCAGCGTCCAGGCGATGCACTGCGAGGTCGCGAACCAGTAGCCGAAGCCGAGGTTGCGCGGCCAGATCAGCCAGGCGGTCAGCGCCAGCGGCACCAGCGGCAGGAACCAGAGGTAGACCGTCGAGAGCACCTCGGCGGCGATGCCACTGCCCAGCAGGTTGTGAAGCAGCACCGCGGGCTGGTGCCCAAGAAACAGGGCTTGGTCGACGATCGCTAGCTCGCGGTCGTACCCGTGGTGCTTGCCCTCGACGAACGGCAGCATCGACTTGAGGTTTCGGTAGCTCACGTAGGTGACGTAGAAGCTGAGCAGTCCGCTGATGACAAGCGCCATCCGGTCTTTGCTCCAGTGCTGATGGATGCGGGCCAGGAAAGCCGCACGCATCTGTCTCGGGTGTCCGCGGGACACCCATAGCGTGCGCGGCACCAGGTCGATCGCGAAGGCCAGGCCGAGGATGGTTGGCAGTCGTAGGTACGACGGTCCGATGAACCCGTCAGGATCGATCAAAGTCTTGCTGAAGACGATCGCCGTAAGAACCGCCAGGACGCCCATGCCCACCGCGATGGAGATCATCAGGAGCTGGGCGCGGCGAAACACCGGGTCAGTCTAGGGGCGCTGTCCCGCGCCCGCTCGGGCACCGAGTCGGGCCAGCCGGCTGGGATCGACCCGGAGCCGCACCGGATCTCCGGGTGCCGGCCGATGGTCGAGCGAGGCCACGGCGTCCACCTCGCCGAGGTCGGTGCGGCACACCAGCCGGACCTGCTCGGGGGTCGCCCGGACGGAGAGCACCTCGCCGGCAATCTGCCCGCCGTCGGACGCCGACAACGCGGACCGGCGCAGGGCCACCCCGTCGGCGGCCGGCAGCCCGGCGGCGCTGAGGATGCGGGCCGCCGCGTTGCCCTCCAGGACCCGGGCGTAGCCGAGGAAGAGCGCCGTCTGCGCGTCGACCGGGGCTCGCCAGACCTCGCCGATCGCACCGGTCTGCACGATCCGGCCGGCCCGCATGACCGCGAGTGAGTCCGCAACCGTGAACGCCTCCTCGTGGTCGTGGGTCACCATCACCGCGGTGGTCCCGGCGGTGACCAGGATCCTGCGCAGGTCCTCGGCGAGGCGTTCGCGCAGCCCTGCGTCGAGCGCACTCAGCGGCTCGTCGAGCAGCAGCAGCCGGGGAGACGCGGCCAGCGCCCGAGCCAGTGCGACGCGCTGTCGCTCGCCTCCGGACAGGGTGGCCGGGTAACGCTCCGCGAGGTCGGCGAGACCGACCAGATCGAGCAGCTCGGCCACGCGTTCAGCCGCCGGTCGAGCCTGTCGAGATCCCGGCGTGCGACGCAGCCGCAACGGATAGCCGACGTTGCGGGACACCGTCAGCTGGGGGAACAGCTGGCCGTCCTGGAACATCAGCGCGAAGCCGCGCTTGTGCGTCGGAGTACGCGACAGGTCGGTGCCATGCCACTCGACGGACCCCGAGGCCTGCTCCAGCCCCGCGACCGCGCGCAGCAGCGTGGACTTGCCGCACCCCGAGGGGCCCAGCACGGCCAGCACACTGCCGTCGACCACCTCGAGGTCGGCGTGGGCGACGGCGGGGACGCCGTCGTACGAGACGGAGAGGTCACGGACGCGCAGGGCGGGCTCGGTAGTCATCTCAGAACGTCCCGACCGACGGCACGCGCAGCCGTTCGACCACCAGCATCACCAAAGCCGTGCTGCCGCCGAGCACCACCGCGGCGGCGAGAGCCATGCCGTAGTTGAGGTCACCCGGGTGGCCGAGCAGCCGGAAGATCACCACCGGCAGCGTGGGCCGGTCGTCGCGGACCAGGAACGACGTCGCGCCGAACTCCCCCAGCGAGCAGGCGAAGGCGAAGCCGGCCGCGGCCAGAAGTGGCTTCCAGATCACCGGCAGGTCGACCACGAGCATGGCGCCCAACGGCGAGGCCCCCAGCGTGGCTGCGGCCTGACGCAACCGGTCGTCGATCCCGGACAGGACGGGGACCAGGATCCGTACCACGAGCGGCAGCGCGACCAACGCCTGCGCCACCGGGATCAGCAACGGGGAGTCGCGCAGGTCCAGCGGCGGGCGACCGAGGGTGATCAGGAAGCCGAAGCCGAGAGTCACCGCGGAGACCCCGAGCGGCAGCATGAACAGGCCGTCCAGCACCGAGCGCAGCCGCCGCTCCCCCCGGGTCCGCGAGCGGCGGGTGACGACGGTCGCGACCGCGAGGCCCAGGACCAGCGACATCCAGGTGGCGTCGACGGCGATCCGCAGCGAGTTGACCAGCGCCGTGGTGACCGGAACCAGCAGGGCCTGCTGTGACCCCGGCGTCTGCAGCGCCCGGTAGTTGGCGAGGGTCCAGGCACCGTCGTCGCGGAGCGAGCCGACCACGAGTCCGGCCAGGGGGGCGACGACCAGCACGAGCAGGACTCCGGTGCCGAGGAGCGCCGGGAGGTCGCTCGAGGTGGGTCGGCGGAGCCGGACTCTGACCCGCGCCACGGTGCCGTCCGGCGTACGCCGTGCCCGGGCCGCGACGAGCAGCAGGCAGGTGACCACCGCTAGCTGGAGAACCGAGAGAGCCGCGGCGGCCTGGAGATCGAGCAGGGTGTTGGTGAGCAGGTAGATCTGGGTCTCCACGCTGGAGTAGCGGAGGCCACCCAGCGTGAGCACGATCCCGAACGCGGTCGCGCAGAAGAGGAAGACCACGGTGGCGGCCGACACCACCGCCGGGCGGAGGGCGGGGAAGGTGACGTCACGCAGGACCCGCGCCGGCGAGGCACCCAGGGCGGCCGCGGCCTCGGCGGGTCGCGGGTCCAGTGACTCCCAGGCTCCACCCACGACCCGGATCACCACCGAGGCGTTGAAGAAGACCAGCCCGGCCACGATCGCGACCGGCGTGCCGTCCAGACCGAGCCCGCCGAGCGGACCGCTCTCCCCGATCAGCAGCTCGAACGCCACCCCGACCACCACGGTCGGGAGCACGAACGGCACGACCAGGAGTGCCCGCAGCCAGGTGCGACCGGGAAAGTCGAGACGGTGCAGCACGTGGGCAGCGGGCAGGCCGAGGAGCAGAGCCAGCGCGGTGCCGGCCGTGGACGACCACAGCGTGAACCAGATGGCGCGCCGGATCTCGGGGCGACCGAGCACCGCCAGTGCCCCGCCGATGTCGAGTCGGCCGTCCTGCACGAACCCCCGTGAGACCATGCCACTGACCGGCAGGACGAAGAAGATCCCCAGCACCAGCAGGGGGATCGCCGCGGTCGCGGCCAGGGCGACCAGGCGCCGCGTCGAGGTTCTGGTCATCGGCTGACGAGGTCGCTCCACTCGCGCAGCCACGCGTCGCGGTTCTTCGTGATCCGGTCCGGGCTGACGGTGAAGGGATGCTTCGGCTGCACCGCGAACTTCGCCCAGGTCGGCGGGAGCGGGGTCCCGGATCGCACCGGGAAGACGTACATCGACTCGGGCAGGGCTCGCTGGACGGCCGGTGAGAGCAGGAAGTCGACGAACGCTTCGGCCCCCTTGACGTTGTTCGCACCGGTCAGCACGCCGGCGTACTCCACCTGGCGGAAGCAGGTGTCGAGCAGCGCCCTGGTGGTCGAGATGCTCGATCCCTGCGGCACGGTGTCGGCCGGGGACGAGTCGTAGGAGACCACGATCGGGCGGTCGCCGTGCCCGCCGCCCTGGGTGAAGTCGGTCTCGTAGGCCTGCGACCAGCCGTCGGTGACCAGGGCGTCGTTGGCGAGCAGCTTCTGCCAGTACGCCGGCCACGTGTCGCCGTACTTGCCGATCGTGCCGAGCAGGAAGGCGAGCCCGGTCGAGCTGGTGGTGGCGCCGGGGACGGCGAGCAGTCCCTTGTAGGCCGGCTTCACGAGGTCTCCGAGCGAGTTCGGGACGGGCAGGTCGTGCGCGACGAACCACGTGGTGTCGACGTTGACGCAGACGTCGCCGTTGTCGATCGGGGCGAGCCGATGGTCGTCGCCGGGGATCAGGTAGCGGGCCGCGCCGGGCGGCAGCGTGACGTCGTACGGCGCGAAGACGTCGGCATCGAGGGCCCGGGTGGCGAAGGTGTTGTCGACCCCGAACGCGACGTCGCCGGTCGGGTTGCCCTGGGTGAGCACGAGCTTGTTGGTCAGCGTGCCGCCGTCCCCGGAGGCGCGCACGATCAGGTGATAGCCGGACTGGTCCTCGAACTGCCGGATCAGGGCCTTGGGCAGGACGAACGAGTCGTGCGTGACGAGTACGACGTCGGTCGCGGCCTGGGGCTGGTCGCTGGCACCGACCAGCGAGCAGGCGCCGAGACTCGCGGCCGCGGTCACCGCAGCCATCGCCCGGACGAACATCGACGACATGTGACTCCCTTCGCCGGTGCTAACCGGATCAGGTTCGGAGGGTCTGCGGCTGATTCCGCACTCTCAGCCCCGGTCGGGGCTCCCCTGTCTTGTGTCCTCCACTGTAGGCCGTGGCTGCCTGAGGGCGTCGCCGGGATCTCCGCCCAGGGACGGCACTAGCCTGCTGGGGTGCCCAGCCTTCGCCACCAGCTCCTCGCCGCAGCGGTGCCGCGGGTGCGCAGGTCACGCGAGCTGGACAACGAGGCCGCCGAGCGGGCGCGGGTCGAGCTCTGGCACGAGGGTCTCGAGCGCAGCCTCCCGACGCGGCAGGTGCCGGGTTTCGCGCGTCGCTTCTCCGTCGTCACCGAGCAGCTGCCGGGCGGGTTCCCGTCGTACTCGATCGCGCTCCGCGGGACCGCACCTGCCCGGACGATCCTCTACCTCCACGGCGGCGGCTTCATGGCGCCGATCGACGCCCGACACGTGCACTACGCGACCCGACTGGCGAAGGCTCTCGATGCGCGGATCGTGCTGCCCGACTACCCGCTGGCGCCGGAGCACTCGTGGCGCGACTCGCACGACGACCTGGTGGAGCTGGCGGAGCGGTTGGCGACGGGCGGTGACCTGGTCATCGCCGGCGACTCGGCGGGTGGCGGACTCACCCTCGCGGTCGCCGAGTCGTTGCGCGACCGCGGCGGTCCGCAGCCGCGCCGGTTGCTGCTCATCTCCCCCTGGGTGGACCTCACCACGTCGACCCCCGAGACCGCGGAGCTCGACGCGATCGACCCGTGGCTGTTCATCGGGAAGGTGCGCGCGTACGCCGGCTGGTGGGCGGGCACCACCGCCGATCTCGGGCGGCCCGAGGTGAGCCCGGGGCTCGGGAACCTCTCGGGCCTCCCGCCGACGCTGATGTTCTCCGGCACCCGCGACCTGTTGATGCCCGGCTGCCGTCTGCTCGTACGACGCGCGGCCGAGGCCGGGTGGGATCTCGCCTACGTCGAGGAGCCCGACCTGATCCACGTCTACCCGATCCTGCCGTTCATCCCGGAGGCGCGCCGTGCGTGGCGTCGTACGGTCGACTTCCTGTCCGCCTGACCCGGATCAGCCGGCGGCCACGACCGCGGCATAGAGGGGCGCCGGCGCCGGGCTCGGTCCAACGCGTGCCCGAGTCCGCGGAGATCGACGGATGGGTCGGCGTGCTCACCGGATCACCCTGGGGACGGGGGTGCGCGAGACTGTGTCCCGTGCAGGGGATCGCGTCGTACGCCGGTTTCGTGGCCGGCCTGCTGGCGCTGACCGGGAGCACGGCCGCCCTGGCCCGATGGGCACGGGTCGGGCTGGGTTGGTTCCCACTCGTGGTCGTCGTACGTGCGGCCGTGCAGCTGAGCGTGCTGGCCCTGCTGCTCAAAGGCATCCTGGCGGTGCCGTGGACGGTCGCGGCGTTCGTGGTGCTGATGCTGACCACGGCCTCGTGGACGTCGGCGCGCCGGATCGCTGGCCTGTGGCACGGCCGCCGGATCGCGGTGACCGGCGTGCTCACCGGTGCGTCCGCGGCACTCGTGGTGATCTTCGGGCTGCATCTCGTTGACGCCGACGTCCGCGACTTCGTCGCCGTGGCCGGGATCGTGATCGGAAACGCGATGAGTGCCGCGACGCTGGCGGGTCGCAACTTCCGGCGCACGTCCGTGGCGCGACGGCCCGAGATCGAAGCGTGGCTGTCCCTGGGAGCCACTCCGGCCGCCGCCCATGAGGAGATCGGCCACGAGGCGGTGCGAGAGTCATTGCTGCCAACCCTCGACCAGACCAAGTCCACCGGCCTGGTCACACTGCCCGGCGCCTTCGTCGGCGCCCTCTTCGGCGGTGCCTCGCCGATGGAGGCCGCCCAGTTCCAGCTGGTGGTGCTGGCCGGAGTCGCCCTGGCGATGACCCTCACCGGCGTCGTCGTCACGCGGCTCGCCGGCCACACGCCGTACGTCGCGGAGGCTGACCTGCCGCGGATCAGTCCGCGAGAACGGCCGGGAGGTGCAGCGCCTCGAACAGCGCCGGGCCGAACGTCGTGATCTCGGCGATGAGTCCCTCCTCGACCCTCAGCACGTCGAGCTTGAAGGCGCGGTACGCCTTGTCACCGGGGGCGGCGCAGGTAGCTCCAGCGCGTGCATCAGCGAGCGTGGTGCTTGATCTCCTGAAGCGCCCAGGAGTTGCCGTCGGGGTCGTCGAAGTAGATGAAGGTCACGTAGTCGGCACGATCGGGCTCGAGACCCGGGGTCATCTGTCCGTCGAGGAAGTGCTGAGGGCCGCTGTTTGGCGACCCCGCGCTCCTCCAGGAACGCATGGGCTGCCTCGATGTCGTCAACTGCGAACTGGGCACCCTTGAGCGACCCGGGGGCGACGCCACCACCCAGCCCGGTGCCGAACACGATCGAGCAGGCGGATCCGGGCGCGGTCACCTGGATCACCCGGAAGTGCTCGTTCGGCGCAAACTCCTAGTCGAGGGTGAATCCGAGGGTGTCGACGTAGAACGCTCGGGCGCGCTCCACGTCCGAGACCGGCGCGATGACCACTTCCAGCTTCCAGTCCATGTCGTCCTCCTTGGTCCGGCCCACTCTTGCAGGCGCTTCAACCGATGGAACGACGAGTGCGGGGCAAACTCATCGGTCGGCCGATGAGTTGTTCCGAGCGGAGGCTCAGGCCGGCTGCTCGGTCAGCTCCCGCAGGACCTGAACGGCGTGCGGTATGGCGATCAGGACCTGCCCGCGCGCGATCCGGTCGAGGTCTTCGATGAACGAGCGACCCAGCTGGCCCTTGGCGAGAAAGCCCCTGGCACCGGCCCGGAGCAGCGCCACGACCGTCGGTACGTCGGTGCTGGCGGACACCGCCACCACCACCGGGGCGGGCGACAGTGCGGAGAGTCGACGCGCCGTGTCCGCGCCTCCTGCCGGCATCCGGACATCGAGCAGGACCAGGTCCGCGCGTGTGGACGCCGCCAGCATTTCGAGGTCGTGGCCATCGGCCGCGTCGCCGACGACGGTGAAGCCATCGTGGGCTGACAGGACCTCGCGGAGGGCTCGGCGCATCTCGTCATCGTCATCGGCGACGACGACCGAGAGCGTCCTGCCGACCAGGGGGTCGATGGGTGACGCGGGCGAGGTGGTCACACGACACCACGGTGTCCGGCTCGACCCCTCCACACAAGCGCCATCGGATTCACCGCCCCTAGTGCAGGGGTACTAGACGTGTGCGAACCTGCTCGGAGGCATGGATCACGGGGGTGCGAAATGTCCGAGCGGGACCGTGAACGAGCGGACAGCGGTTCGGCGCGCCCGATCCGCGTCCTGATCGTCGACGACCACGAGGTCCTCGCCGCGAGCCTGGCCTGGTGCTGGACGGGGAGGACGACATCACCACCGTCGGAACCGCCGCCACTCTGGCCGAGGCTCGGGCGCAGATCACGTCCGCCCGCCCGGACGTCGTCCTCCTCGACCACCGCCTGCCCGACGGCGACGGGTCGGTGCGATCCGTGAGCTCCGCGATCTCCGCCCCGGAGTGGGAGTGGTGGTGCTCACGGCAAGCGCGGCCGACCACGTGCTGGTGGCGGCCATCGAGGCCGGCTCCTCCGGCTTCTTGTCGAAGTCGCGCGGACTCGAGGAGGTCAGGGCGGCGGTACGCGCCGCCCCCGTCGGCGAGTCCGTCATCTCCCCGGAGATGCTCGCCCGGCTGATGAGCCGCTTCCATCGCGGGCGCGAGAACCCCGCGACGGAGCTGACCGAGCGCGAGCGGGAGGTGTTGTCGCTGGTGGCCGAGGGTCTGTCCAACGCGGCCATCGCCGAACGCCTGGTCGTGAGTGTCCACACGATCCGCAACCACATCGCGAGCCTCTCTGCAAACTCGGGGCGCACTCCAAGCTGGAGGCCCTGTCGATCGCCGTACACCAGGGCATGCTCCCCGACCTGTGACATCGTCGGCCAACCCGCCGGTCGAGTATTTCGGCGCTAGAAGGGTTCGCGCGACGGACTCATGTGGGGGCCCCCGCGATCCGGCAGGCTACGACTTGCCTCCGTATGAGCGGGTTGGGCGCGACTCTCGGGTTCGGTCAATCTGGCCGGCACCCTGCAGGTGGCAAGCCGAATTGTGGTGGAGCCGCCTGTCGGAATCGAACCGACGACCTATTCATTACGAGTGAATCGCTCTACCGACTGAGCTAAGGCGGCGCGCTGCCAGGCGCGACATGGGCCCGGGCAACGGCCGGAAGTATACGGAGAGCGACGGGTCGGTCGGGAATCGGCGTACGCGCACCGCAGACCGGGTCCGCGGTCGCGACACCCTTGACCAGCGGGTGGACGTCAGCAGGAGGTGTTGTTCTTCGGGACGATGCCGGAGACGAGGTAGTACTCGACGGCGTGGTCCACGCATGCGTTGCCGGTCATGTAGCCGGTGTGGCCGTCGCCGTCGCGACGGACCAGTACTCCGGAGTCGAGCTGGTGGGCGAGGTGAACCGCCCACTGGAACGGCGTCGCGGGGTCGCGGGTGGTGCCGATGACCACGATCGGGGCGGCTCCCCTGGCATGGATGGTGGGCACCGGCTGGTCGCTGCGGGGGGTGAACCCGTGACACGCCGTCAGGCCCCATGCGAACACCCTGCCGAAGACCGGGGAGGCCTTCTCGAACGCGGGGTACTGCGAAGGCACCTGCGACGGCGGGATCGACGACGGGTCGTCGACACAGGAGATGTCGTAGAACGCCTCCATGGAGTTGTTGGCGTAGGTGCCGTCAGGGTTGCGGGCCGCATAGGCGTCCGAGAGGCGCATCAGCTGGGAGCCGTCGCCGCCGATGGCGGCCCTCAGGGCGGTGGTCAGGAGCACCCAGTAGCTGCGGCTGTAGAGCGTGACCGCGATGCCGTAGAACGCGTTGCCGGCCGTGAGCTCGCGGCCGTCTCCGGCCGGCAGCGGGTGCGCGGCGATGCTGTCGATCAGTGCGCTGATCGCGTGCAGCACCGCCGGCACGGTGTCGCCTAGGAAGCAGCCGATGTCGGAGCTCACGCAGTTGGCGGCGTAGGAGTCCAGGGCTTGCTGGAACCCAGCCGCCTGCTGGAGCGTCTGCTGGCGCGTGCTGAGTGAGACGTCGACGGCACCGTCGAGCACGAAGCGTCCGACCCGCTGGGGAAACAGCTGGGCGTAGGTCGCCCCGAGCTTGGTGCCGTAGGAAGCCCCCAGGTAGGTGAGGGTCGAGTCACCGAGTGCGGCACGCAGGATGTCCACGTCACGGGCGGACTCGACCGTCGAGACGTGTCCGGCGAGCGAGCCCGAGAGCCGGGCACAGCCGGTGGCGATGCCGCGCTGCGCACTCTTGAACGCGGCGACCTCGGCCGGTGTCGACGGGTCGGGGTCGCCGGCGATGTAGTGGTCGAGCTGGGAGTCGCTCAGGCAGTCGACGGGTGCGCTCTGGCCGGTGCCGCGCGGGTCGAAGCCGACGAGGTCGAAGTGGTCGACCAGCGGCTGGCCGAAGGAGCCTTGCACGGCGTACGACGTGCCGGGCTCGCCGGGGCCGCCCGGGTTGACCACCAGGGAGCCGATCCGGGAGCCCGGGTCGGCCGCAGGGACCTTGAGCAGCGCGAGCTGGATCGTGCGGCCGGACGGATCCTTGTAGTCGAGCGGCACCGTGAGCTTCGCGCACTGGTCGCCGTCGTTGCAGTCCGACCACCGGAGCGTCTGGGAGTAGTACGTCGCGAGCGCCGCGCTCGGCGGGCGCGTCGCCGGTGGGCCTGCGGAGGGTGTGACCGCGGTCGGGCCGCCCGCGGCCGGATCGTGGGAGCCCTGGGTGAGGGCCAGCAGTGCCGCGCTCGCCACCAGGACGACCACCAGCACGAGGGCGACCACGACCGACAGTCGTTTCACCGCGTCGGCGCCTTCAGCGCCACCATCATCGACTCGAGCGCCAGCGGGACCGGCACGTTGAACTCCAGCATCTGTTCGCGGGCGTCGAAGATCCAGTCGATCCGGCGCAGGTTGAGCTCGGGGGTGGAGGTCCGCACGATCTGCTCGATGTCGCCACGCAGCTCCTCGTTGACCAGCTCGACGGAGCCCGCGGCCAGCGCGATCGCGTCTCGGTAGACGGAGACGAGATCCATCAGGCTGCGGTCGACCACGTCGAGGTGGCGCCGTTTTGCACGCGTCTTCTGGGCTCGCTCCATCGCGGCCAGGGCCGGTGCGTACTCGCGTGGACGGCGCCCGCGCTCCACCACGCCGTACGACACGTCGAGGTCGGAGCGCTCGCGGGTGTCCAGGTCGCCGGTGATCACGTCGGCCTCCTCCTGCGTGGTCTCGTGGAGGTTGGCCGCGGCGTTCATGCAGGCGCCGAGGCTGGTGAGGTGCGCCGGCATCGAGACGACCTCGCGGCGGCGGTTGCGGGCACCTTCGTCACGGGCGAGCGCACGGGCGCGCCCGATGTGACCCTGGCTGGCGCGGGCGCAGTACGACGCGAGGGCGGGGTCGACGCCGTCGATGCGGGTGAGGAAGTCCGCGACCTCCGCCGACGAGGGGGTGCTCAGTGTGACCAGCAGACAGCGCGACCGGATCGTGGGGAGGAGGTCCTCGACGGTGGGCGCGCACAGCATCCAGACGGTGCGGTCCGTGGGCTCCTCGATCGCCTTGAGGAGGGCGTTGGCCGCCTGGTCGGTGAGCCGGTCGGCGTCCTCGACGATCATGACCTGCCACCGCCGGCCGACCGGGGCCAGCGCGGCCCGGCGGACCAGGTCGCGGACCTCGTCCACCCCGATCGAGAGCCGCTCCGTGCGGATCACCGAGACATCGGCATGGCTGCCGGTCTCCACGGTGTGGCAGGAGTGGCACCGACCACAGCCGGGTGGGTCCTCCTCGCACTGCAGAGCAGCCGCGAAGGCGATCGCCGCGTTGGATCGCCCCGAGCCCGGTGGTCCGGTGAACAGGAAGGAGTGGCTCATGCCGTGGCCGCTCGCGGCGGCGCGGAGCGCGTCGATCGTACGACGCTGCCCGACCAGCCGGTCCCACACCGACGCGGGCGCTTCACGGACGGCGGTCATCGACGCGCCTGCCCGAGCAGCGGCTCGACCCGGGCCAGCACCTCGGCGGCGATCTCGGCGGCCGACCGGCCTGCGTCGATCACGAGGTAGTGGTCGGGATCGGCGGCGGCCATCGCGACGAAGGCCGCGCGTACGCGTCTGTGGAACTCCACCGACTCACCCTCGATCCGGTCGCGCTCGGCGAAGCGGCCGAACCCGTGCTCCGGGTCGACATCGAGGACGACGGTCAGGTGGGGACGCAGGTCGTGGGTTGCCCAGCGGGCCACGCGCTCCACCTCCTCGGCGGCGAGCGTGCGGCCGGCACCCTGGTAGGCGAGCGTCGAGTCGACGTAGCGGTCGGTGATCACGACCTCGCCGCGGGCGAGGGCGGGCAGCACGACGGTGTCGACGTGCTCGGCCTTGTCCGCGGCATAGAGGAGCACCTCGGTCCGGTCGGACAGCTCCCCGGTCGCGGGGTCGAGGACGATCCGGCGTACTTCCTTGCCGACCGCGGTGTCACCGGGCTCGAACGTGAGCAGGGTATGGAACCCGCGCTCCTCGAGGGACGTCGCCAGGGCCTGGGCCTGCGTGGACTTGCCGGCCCCCTCGCCGCCCTCGAAGCAGACGAAGACGCCGGTCGTCGTGTGCACGCGCTCCGCCTTTCTTTGGGGCCTTCCTCTGGGCCCCGTCGGTCACTCCTGCCTCGGTGATCGAGCGTAGTCGAGACCACCGACCCGGCTCGCTACGGTTGCGCCCATGAGCGCCACCACCGCGACGCCGATGTTCGTCCGCTCCGACAAGGGGATCCTGGGGGCGGCAGGTCTCTTCGTGGTTCTCGCCGGGCTGGCCGAGTACGGCGGTTGGAACTCCGTCCTCGCGTTCGGGGTCTCCGCCGGGGCCGTGTGTCTGCTGGCCTCACTGGTGGGCCGCTCGGTCGAGCAGCTCGGTGACCGCTTCGGCCCCGGCGCGACCGGGGTGCTGCAGTCGGCTCTGGGCAACCTGCCCGAGCTCTTCATCTGCATCTTCGCCCTGAAGGCCGGCCTCGTGGAGGTGGTCAGGGCGGCCCTGGTCGGGTCGATCCTGGCCAACCTCCTGCTCGTGCTCGGCCTCGCGTTCCTGGTCGGCGGCCTGAAGCACGGGACGCAGCAGCTCGGCTCCGAACGCGCACGCACCATCGTGGTCCTGATGCTGCTCTCGGTGACGGCGTGGGCGATCCCGTCCCTGACGCACTGGCTGCACACAGCGGCAAGCGACCACGAGAAGCCCTTCTCGGTCATCGTGTCGGTGCTGCTGTTGGCCCTGTTCGCGCTGTCCCTGCCGTTCTCCCTGCGCAGGGACAGCGGGGCCGGCGACGATGCGGCCGTCCCGCACGAGGAGCCACGGTGGCCGTTGTGGCTGGCGATCGCACTCCTCGCGGCGGCCAGCGTGCTTGCCGCTTTCGTCTCCGACTGGTTCGTGCACGCCCTCCAGCCGGCCATGGACTCGCTCTCGATCAACCAGACCTTCGCCGGCCTGGTTGTCGTGGCGATCGCCGGGAATGCGATCGAGAACGTCGTCGGGGTCCAGCTCGCGGCCAAGAACCAGTCGGCGTACGCCTTCTCGGTGATCCTCAACAGCCCCGTGCAGATCGCCCTGGTGCTCGCTCCAGTGCTGGTCCTGGTCTCCCAGATCTTCGGGCTCGCCTCGCTGACACTCGTGTTGTCCCCACTGCTGGTCGTGGTGCTGCTGCTCTCGGTGATCCTGGCGGCGTTCATCGCCTTCGACGGAGAGTCGACCTGGCTCGAGGGCGCGTCCCTGATCGCGCTCTACGGCATCGTCGCCACGGCGTTCTGGTGGGGCGGCTGAGGCGAGGACGTTCCGGCCGCGCGGAGCGGGGACGGAACGACCGCAGCGAACTCCGACGCCTGCTTGCAGGCGAGGAGGCCTGACAGTCACACGACCGGACGACTCACTTCTTGGCGGTGGCCCTCTTCGCGGTCTTCTTCGCGCTCGACTTCTTCGCCGGCCTCTTGGCCGCCTTCTTGGCGGTCTTCTTCGCCGGGCCGCGGTCGCGGCGGTCGGCCAGCAGCTCGGCGGCCCGCTCCAGGGTGATGCCCTCGACGGTGTCGTCCTTGCGGAGGGTCGCGTTGTACTCACCGTCGGTGACGTACTCGCCGAACCGGCCCGACTTCACCACCACCGGCGCCCCCGAGACCGGGTCGGGGCCGAGCTCCTTCAGCGGTGGGGCGGCGGCCGCGCGGCCGCGCTGCTTGGGCTGCGCGTAGATGGCCAGCGCCTCTTCGAGCGTGACCGTGAACAGCTGGTCCTCCGAGGTCAGGGACCGGGAGTCGGTGCCCTTCTTGAGGTACGGCCCGTAGCGCCCGTTCTGAGCGGTGATCTCCACGCCGTCGGCATCGGTGCCCACCACCCGCGGCAGCGACAGCAGCTTCACCGCGTCGTCCATCGTGATCGTGTCCAGCGACATCGACGTGAACAGCGAACCGGTCCGCGGCTTCGCCGACCTCGGCGCGTCGTCGGCCAGCACCTCGGTGACGTAGGGGCCGTAGCGGCCGTTCTTCGCCACGACCTCCAGCCCGGTCGCGGGATGGCGTCCGAGTGGGGTCTCCTCGCCGGCCGGGTTCTCGAGCAGCTCGTGCGCCTTCGCCAGGGTCAGCTCGTCGGGCGGCAGGTCGTCCGGCACGTTCGCGCGTACGGCGGCGCCGTCACCGTCGCCCTCCACCGACCCGGGGCCTTCGAGGTAGGGACCGTAGCGACCGACCCGCAGCACGATGCCGCTGTCGCGGCCGCCGACAGGGAAGGTGGCCAGGTCCTTGGCGTCGATCTCGCCGAGCTCGTTGACCAGCTGGTGCAGCCCGATCACCCGGTCGGAGCCGAAGTAGAACTCGCTCAGCTCGGTCACCCGGTCCGCACGCCCGGCGGCGATCTCGTCGAGGACGTCCTCCATGCCGGCGGTGAACTCGTAGCTGATCTGGCGCGGGAAGTGCTCCTCCAGCAGGCGTACGACGGAGAAGGCGATCCACGCGGGCACCAGCGCGGTGCCCTTCTTGTAGACGTAGCCCCGCGCCAGGATCGTGCCGATGATCGAGGCGTACGTCGACGGCCGGCCGATCTCGCGGTCCTCGAGCTCCTTGATCAGCGTCGCCTCGGTGTACCGAGCCGACGGCTTGGTCTCGTGACCGTTCGCGGTCAGTGACGCGGCCGAGACCGCGTCGCCCTGGGCCAGGTTGGGCAGCGGCGTCTCCTGGTCGTCGGTGCGCTTGCCGCCCTCGGTGCCCTCGACGTACGCCTTGAGGAAGCCGTGGAAGGTGATGACCCGGCCGCCGGCCGAGAACACGACGTCGCGACCGTCGTCGGCGACACCGCCGATCCGGATCGTGACCGAGTGACCGACGGCGTCCTTCATCTGCGAGGCCACCGTGCGCATCCAGATCAGCTCGTAGAGCCGGAACTGCTCACCCGACAGGCCGGTCTCGGCGGGGGTCCGGAACCTTTCGCCGGACGGGCGGATCGCCTCGTGCGCCTCCTGGGCGTTCTTCACTTTCGAGGCGTAGGTACGAGGCGCGTCGGGGAGGTACTCCGCGCCGTACAGCTCTCGCACCTGGGCCCGGGCGGCGCCGACGGCCGCGCTCGACAGCGTGGTCGAGTCGGTGCGCATGTAGGTGATGAAGCCGTTCTCGTACAGCCGCTGGGCCACCGACATCGTGCCCGACGCGCTCATGCCCAGCTTGCGGCTCGCCTCCTGCTGCAGGGTCGTCGTCCGGAACGGGGCGTAGGGCGAGCGTCGGTAGGGCTTCGACTCGACCGACCTGACGTCGTACGACGTGTCCCTCAGCGCCGCGACCAGCGCCTCGGCGGCGTTGCGGTCGAGATGGACCCGGTCGTCGGCGCGCTTGTCCTTCAGCTCGCCGTGGGTGCCGAAGTCGCCACCGCCGGCGACGCGGGCCGCGTCGATGGAGTGGAGCTTGGCCGGGAACATCCGTGGCTCCTTGCCGGAGCCGGCGTCGAAGGTGCCCTCGAGGTCCCAGTACGACGCGACCCGGAACGCCATCCGCTCGCGCTCACGGTCGACGACCAGGCGGGTGGCGACCGACTGCACGCGGCCGGCGGACAGCCCGGACATGACCTTCTTCCAGAGGACCGGCGAGACCTCGTAGCCGTACAGCCGGTCGAGGATCCGCCGTGCCTCCTGGGCCTCGACGAGGTCGTCGTTGATCTGGCGTGGGTTGGCGACCGCTTCGAGGATGGCCGCCTTGGTGATCTCGTGGAACACCATCCGGTGGACCGGGATGCCCTGCGGCTTCAGCTCGTCGAGGAGGTGCCACGCGATGGCCTCGCCCTCGCGGTCCTCGTCGGTGGCGAGGTAGAGCTCGTCGGCGTCCTTGAGCAGGCTCTTGAGTTTGGCGATGTGGCTCCGCTTGTCGCGTGGCACGACGTAGTAAGGAGTGAAGTCGTTGTCGACGTCGACCGCGAGCCGGCCCCACGGCTTGTCCTTGATCTTCGCCGGCGTGTCCGCGGCGGAGTTGGGCAGGTCGCGGATGTGGCCGATCGACGACTCGACCACATAGCCGTTGCCGAGGTAGCCGCCGATGGTGCGTGCCTTGGCGGGCGACTCGACGATCACCAACTTGTGTGCCACTAGAGCTCGTGTCTCCTGCTGTCTCGGGTGAGCCACAGGGCTCACGGCGGCTCACGGTAGCGCGACGGACCACAGACCGTGGAACTGGTTCGTGAACCCGGGCGCCACGTGGCACCGGGACCCGATCCGGCCGGACCGGCCCCCGATGAGAGCGGGTACTGCTTCAATCGGGGCATGGCTCGTGTGTCCCGTGCCCTGGCCACCGCTCTCGCCGTGGCCGCCCTCGCCTGCGCCGCGCTGGTTGCGGCGGTCGGCCATGCGGACGCCATGTCCGGCCCCGGCTCGCCCACCGGCGCCGGCGACACCGCGGCCCGACCGGGGTTCGTGCGTGCGCGGATCACGTTCACCAAGAACCTCGCGCACCCGTGGGACAGCACCGTCTCGTGGGACGTGAGGCGGCAGCGGGGCGACGGCAGCTGGGACACCCTCGGGCACGACTCGTGGCGCGCCGGCTCGGGCCTCGGCGGCCCAGGCACGGAGAACGCCTGCGCCAAGGGGCAGGGGTGGCTGCCGAACGGGCGTTACTCGGTGCTGCAGTACGACGATTACCACGGCACCCTGATCCACGGCCGCGCCTTCCGGCTGTCCGACAAGCGCTGCCCCAACGGCACCCTGCGCGAGGACCTGTTCCTCCACACCGAGGCGGGCGCGGGCAACACCCAGTGCCCCGATGCTCCCGGCGACCAGATCTGTCGCTGGGAGTTCCCGAAGATCAACGACTACACCTCGCACGGCTGCATCAAGCTGTCGCCCGCGGCGATCCTGGCGCTCACCCGCGACTACCACCGGTTCTTCAGGGCCGGTGTGCGCTACCCGATGAGCCGGGTCGACCTCCTCGTCCGCTGCCCCGGCATGACACGCGGCCCGCCCGGATCTCTCCGGGCGGGCCGTCGTGGTGGTGCTGCGTGATGCTGAGAGCCGGGTCAGCCCTGGGTCTCGAACTGCTGGGTCGGTGCCACCTCGTCGTGCGGGGCGCCGGGCTCGGATACCGGGGCCGGCGGTGCCGGGGTGCCGGAGTCGTCGTCCCCGAGAACGACCTCGCGCTGCTTGGAGATGTAGATCGACACCACGATGATCGCCACGGCGACCAGGGCGATGATGATCCGAAGTGCGTTGTTCTTGTCCGGGCCGACGCTGAGCGAAACCACCGCACTGGCGATCAGCAGCGAGACCAGGTTCATCACCTTGATCAGCGGGTTGATCGCCGGGCCGGCGGTGTCCTTGAACGGGTCACCGACGGTGTCACCGATGATCGTCGCCTCGTGGGCGGCCGATCCCTTGCCGCCGTGGTTGCCGTCCTCGACGATCTTCTTGGCGTTGTCCCAGGCACCACCGGAGTTGGCCAGGAAGACCGCCATCAGGGTGCCCGTACCTATCGCACCGACCAGGAACCCGGCGAGCGAGGTCACGCCGAGACCGAAGCCGACCGCGATCGGGGCCAGGACCGCCAGCAGACCCGGAGTGACGAGCTCACGCAGGGAGTCCTTGGTGACGATGTCGACGACCTTGCCGTACTCCGGACGACCGGTGCCCTCCATGATCCCGGGGATCTCGCGGAACTGGCGGCGTACCTCGTAGACCACCGCACCGGCGGCACGAGCCACGGCGTTGATCGCGAGGCCGGAGAACAGGAACACCACGGCGGAGCCCAGGAGCACCCCGACCAGCACCGACGGGTTGAACACGAGGAACTTCGTGAGCTGGTCGCTCAGGTCCTGGTTCGAGCCGACGGTGGTGATCTTGTCGATCACCGACGTGGCGTAGGAGCCGAACAACGCGGTCGCCGCGAGCACAGCGGTGGCGATCGCGATGCCCTTGGTGATGGCCTTGGTCGTGTTGCCCACCGCGTCGAGCTCGGTCAGGATCTGCGCGCCCTCGGGGCTCACGTCACCCGACATCTCCGCGATGCCCTGCGCGTTGTCGGAGACCGGACCGAAGGTGTCCATCGCGACGATCACGCCGACGGTGGTCAGGAGTCCGGCACCGGCCAGCGAGACCGCGAACAGCGAGACGGTCAGCGAGGCACCACCGAGAAGGAACGCGCCGAACACGGCCGCGCCGATCACCAGCGTCGTGTAGACCGCGGACTCGAAGCCCACCGAGAGGCCCGACAGGATCACCGTCGCGGCACCGGTGAGCGAGGTGCGACCGACGTCCTTGACCGGCTTGTACTCGGTGCCGGTGTAGTAGCCGGTCAGCGCCAGGATGGCCGAGGCCATCGCGATGCCGATGACGACCGCGATCGACGCGATCAGGGCCGGGTTCCCGCTGCTGTTGGTGCCGAAGACCTGATCGAGCGTGTTGCTCCCGACACTGCCGAAGCCGGAGAAGCTGGTCGGAAGGTAGACGAACGACAGCAGCACACAGGCCACGGCCGAGACCGCGGCCGAGGCGTAGAAGGCACGGTTGATGGTGGTCAGACCGTTCTCGCCGACCTTGGGCCTGCACAGGTAGACGCCGAGTACGGCGGTCAGGGCGCCGATCGCGGGGATGAGGAGCGGGAAGACCAGACCCTTCTCGCCGAAGGCCTGCGAGCCGAGGATCAGCGCGGCCACCAGCGTGACGGCGTACGACTCGAAGAGGTCCGCGGCCATGCCGGCGCAGTCACCGACGTTGTCACCGACGTTGTCGGCGATGGTGGCGGCGTTGCGAGGGTCGTCCTCGGGGATGCCCTGCTCGACCTTGCCGACCAAGTCGGCACCGACGTCGGCGGCCTTGGTGAAGATCCCCCCGCCGACCCTCATGAACATGGCCAGCAGCGCGGCACCGAAGCCGAAGCCCTCCAGGACCTGTGGCGCCTCGTCGCCGAAGGCGATCACCACGATCGCGGCACCGAGCAGGCCCAGACCGACGGTGAGCATGCCCACCGTGGCACCGGTCCGGAACCCGATCCGCATCGCCGGCTCACGACCCGACTCGTTGGCCGCGGCCGCGACCCGGAGGTTGGCCTTCACGGCCAGGGACATGCCGAGGTAGCCGACTGTGGCCGAGAACCCGGCCCCGACAAGGAAGAACAGCGAGCGGAAGATCCGCACGCCGATGTCGTCCGCGGGGAGCGCCAGCAGCAGCACGAACGCGACCGCGGCGAACACGGCGAGGGTGCGGAACTGCCGGGTGAGGTAGGCGTTGGCGCCCTCCTGCACCGCGTGGGCGATGTTCTTCATGTTGTCGGTGCCTTCACCGGCGGCAAGGACCTCCTGGCGGAACATGTACGCCATCCCGAGCGCGCCGAGCGCGATCAGGGCGACGAGGATGACCAGCACGAGGTTGCCCCCGGAGAGGTGCACGACGGCGGGACTGATCCCGGTCATGGGTTTCCTCCTGGGAATACGAACATGTCAAGAACGGCGCGGATTTTGCCATGCGCCCCGGGGATCATGTCAGACAGAAGTGGCACGTCCCACATCGGCACGGACGGCACGAACGTCCGCTCACGTCGTACAACGAGGGGCAGGGTCAGCTGGCCGCGAGGGCCGCTTCGGCGGTGTCGTGGATGACGAACACCTTGGCCAGACCGGTGATCCGGAAGATCTTCAGCAGGCGGTCCTGGTTGCAGACCAGCTGCAGCGAGCCGTCGTGGGCGCGAACCTTCTTCAGGCCCCCGACGAGCACTCCGAGGCCCGTCGAGTCGAGGAACTCGACCGCGGACATGTCGATGACGAGGTCATAGGTGCCGGCCGCGACCAGCTCGGTGATCTCCTCGCGCAGACGCGGGGCGGTGTAGACGTCGATCTCCCCCGCAACTGACACGACGGTGCGGCCCTCGGCCTCGCGCGTCGCAATCGTCAGATCCACCGATGCACTCCTGAGGTCACGTTCGGGCACGGGTACGGACACCAAGTCGGGCCCCGATCCCGCTCGGCCATATCAAACCACGGTCTGACCACTCGTGGAGAAAATGCCCCACACCCCGTCCGGGCGTGACGTGTCGGAGGGCTTTGCGACACTGGCGGCGTGGCAGGGGTCGCGGAGGGAACGGTGACGAGGTTGGTGGACCGGGACGAAACGCGCGACCGCCCGCCGGTCGGGGCACTCGGGCTGCGGCTGGCGGCCGGTCGCGGCCGTGCCGACTCCCTGCGCCACCTGCGGATCCTCCCGTCGCGAGAGGCGGTGACTGCTCCGTGGCCGGAGTGGGTTCGTCCCGAGGTCGTCCGCGCCCTGCGCGCTCACGGCGTCGAGACACTGTGGCGTCACCAGGTGGTCGGAGCGGAGGCCGCACACGCCCGTCAGCACGTCGTGCTCTCGACCGGGACCGCCTCCGGCAAGTCGCTGGCCTACCAGCTCCCGGCCTTGTCGACGATCCTGGATCGGCGCGGCCCACGCGGCGAGCGCGGTGCCACGACGCTCTACATCAGCCCGACCAAGGCCCTGGCCCAGGACCAGCTCGCCGGCGTGACGGGGCTCGGGCTGGACATCCGGGTGACCACCCACGACGGCGACTCGACCTACGAGGAGCGCGACTGGACCCGTGAACACGGCGAGTACGTCCTGACCAACCCCGACATGCTGCACCGCTCTCTGCTCCCCCGGCACGACCGCTGGGCCGGCCTGTTCGGAGTGCTCGACCTCGTCGTGGTCGACGAGTGCCACCACTACCGCGGGGTGTTCGGGGCACACGTCGCCCAGGTGTTGCGGCGGCTGCGGCGGGTGTGCGCCGCCCACGGGTCCGACCCGACCTTCGTGCTCGCCTCGGCCACGGTGGGCAACCCCGCCGAGCACGCCTCGCGTCTGACCGGCCTCGACGTGACGGCGGTGCGCGAGGACGACTCGCCGCACGGCGAGGTGGCCGTGGCGCTCTGGGAGCCGCGCTTCACGTCGTACGCCGGTGAGAACGGCGCGCCCGTCCGCCGCGCCGCCTCCTCCGAGACCGCCGACCTCCTGGCCGATCTCGTCGCCGACGGAGTGCGGACGCTCGCCTTCGTCCGGTCACGCCGAGCGGCGGAGCAGGTCGCAGCCACCGCCGCCGGCCTGCTCGCGAACGTGGACCCCGGGCTGCCGGCACGGGTTGCCAGCTATCGCGGCGGCTATCTGCCCGAGGAGCGCCGCGAGATCGAGGGCGCCCTGCGCGACGGGCGGCTGCTCGGCCTGGCTGCCACCAACGCCCTGGAGCTGGGCATCGACGTGTCGGGGCTGGACGCCGTGCTCGTCGCCGGCTTCCCGGGCACCCGCGCCGCCTGGTGGCAGCAGGTGGGGCGGGCGGGCCGCAACTCCGGCGACGCCCTGGCCGTGCTGGTCGCGCGCGACGACCCGCTCGACACCTACCTCGTGAACCACCCCGAGGCGCTGCTGGACCAGGCGATCGAGCAGACGGTCTTCGACCCGGACAACCCCTACGTGCTGGGTCCCCACCTGTGCGCCGCCGCGCAGGAGGTCCCGCTGCGCGAGGCCGAGCTCGACCTCTTCGGGCCGACCGCCAGAGGGCTCGTCGACGAGCTCACGGTGTCGGGTCGGCTGCGGCGTCGGGCGCATGGGTGGTACTGGACCCACCCCGAGCCGGCCAGTGCCCTGAGCGACATCAGGTCGGGCAGCGGGCGACCGCTCTCGCTGGTGGAGGCCGGCACCGGGCGGGTGGTCGGCACCGTGGACTCCTCGAGCGCCCACGCGACCGCGCATCAGGGCGCCGTGTACGTCCACCGCGGCGAGACCTGGCTCGTCGAGTCTCTCGACCTCGACGAGCACGTCGCGATGATCGGCCGCGCCGAGGTCGACTACTCCACCACCGCCCGGGAGCTCACCGACATCACGATCGGCGCCGAGCGCGACCACCGCGCGTGGGGATCGGCCCGCGTCGCGTTCGGGACCGTCGAGGTGTCCCACCAGGTGGTGTCGTACCTCCGCCGCCGTCAGCCGTCAGGCGACGTGGTCGACGAGAGGCCGCTCGACCTTCCGGTGCAGACCCTGACGACGCAGGCCGTGTGGTGGACGTTGCCGGAGGAGGTGCTGGTCGAGGCCGGACTCTCGCGAAGCGACCTGCCCGGCGCGGCCCACGCAGCCGAGCACTGCTCGATCGGCCTGCTCCCCCTCTTCGCGACCTGCGACCGGTGGGACATCGGCGGCGTCTCGACGGCCCTGCACGCCGACACCGGGCGGCTCACGGTCTTCGTGTACGACGGTCATCCGGGCGGCGCCGGGATCAGCGCGCGCGGCTTCACGACCGCGGCCACATGGTTGACCGCCACCCGGGAGACGATCGTGTCGTGCGAGTGTCCCGACGGCTGCCCGTCGTGCGTGCAGTCGCCCAAGTGCGGCAACCAGAACCATCCCCTGGACAAGGACGGCGCCGTGCGCGTGCTCGACGTACTTCTCGCGGACGCCACGGGTGAGTAGCCTGCCCCCATGGTCGTTCTGGGACTGCTGCTGGTCGCCGCGGGTGTCATCGCGATCCTGGCGGCGATCTTCAGCACCAGCGGGACCGCGACGTTCCTCGGCGCACACCTGAACGCCCACACGATCTTCTTCCTCGGTCTGGCCTCGGGCATCGCGATCCTGTGGGGCTTCACGATCTCGCGAGTCGGCGTCCAGCACTCGCTGCGCCACCGCCGGGACAGCCGGCAGCTGCGCAAGCTGTCGGAGCGGAACGCACCCACCGATGACACCTCCAAGACCGGCACGGACGAGCCCGGGGCCTGAGCTCACCCCGGGCCGGCCCGCGCCTGGGCCGACAGGTCGGCCGTCTGGCCGAGCCAGTGGGGCCCGGGGGCGAGCACGGTCACCGTCACCGCTGCGCCCTCGACCCGGCAGCCGGTGACGCGGACGCCGTCGGCCGTGGCGATGCGCACTGCCTCGACGCAGGGGTCGCGGCCCAGAGACAGCGCCCGCGCGGCGGAGAGTGCCGCCAGGTCGGCACCGGCCTGGGCGGTCCGGTGTGCGACGACGACGGCGGCCACGACGCCCAGGGCGCACCCCACCAGCAGCAGGACGGCGGCGAACGCGACCACGAGCACCGTCGCCGAGCCCCGCTGGCTGCGTGGGCGGGCCGCGCGGCTCACGGCGACTCGACCGCGGTGACGGCCCGCGCCTGAAGGCTCACGGCCGGCAGGAACCCCAGCAGCCCTCCCGGCGGCTCGACCGCGCCCGACGCGGTCGCCATAGCGGTGCCGTCGGAGACTGTGACGGTCACCGTCGACCCGGGCGCCACCCGCTCTCCCCGTGACACCGCCTCGTCGACCGGGTCACCGCGAGCGGTGGCGCGAGCGGCCTCGCGGGCCGCGTCGACCATCCGCACCTGGGCCACCCCCACGCTGAGCAACCAGACCAGGCCGATCGTCAGCGAGACCAGGAGCGGGATCGACATGGCGAGCTCGGCGGTGGCTGCGCCGCGCTGGTCGCGGCGGATCACCCCACGCCCAGCAGTGCGAGCACGTGGTCGAACAACGTACGCAGCAGCTGCTCGCCGAAGCCACCGGTCAGCAGCTTGAACAGCAAGCCCGCCAGACCGGCCCCTGCCGCCGTGCCGACGGCGTACTCCGCCGTGGTGATCCCGCGCTGGTCGTGATGGCTGTGCATGGCCTCCTCCTTCCGGGCCGCGAGGTGCGGCCGCGCTCCTCACTCTGGCGACGGCACCTGCGCCGGGAGCGCCTGCCGGACCAGGCTGTGGAGGGATGGTGCGGGAGCCCCGACGGTGGACACCTGGCGGCCCGGCCACCGCTTGCTCACAGGGAGAGGGACTGCATCAGGCTCACCGCCAGCGGCACGATCCCGAGCAGGAGGAAGGACGGAAGGAGGCACAGCCCGAGCGGCACGGCCGCCTTCACTCCGACGGCCCGGGCGCGTTCTTCGACCCGCACCCGGGCACGTCGTCCGAGCTCGTCGGCGAGCCCGGCGACCTCCGTCGCGACGGACGCCCCGGAGCGGTGCGCGCGCACGATGGTGCGGCCCAGGACCGCCAGCTCGGCGTCCTGGAGCACGGGTCGCCAGGCGCTCTCGACGTCGACCCCGAGCGCCAACCGCGGCGACACGGCCGCCACTCGATCGGCCGCGGGACCGGGGTAGGCGTCGCACACGAGCCGGACCGCGTCAGAGGTGGCACAACCCGACGCCAGCGCCGCGGCCAGCAGGTGGACGAGGCCGGGCAGGTCGCGCTCGGCCGCCTCGCGGGCGCGTCGTACGTCGGGCGGCTCGGTACGGCCGAGCACGACCCACGTGACCACCGCGGCGACCAGTCCGGCCGGCAGGCCCGCCCTGCCGCTCACGAACAGCGCAGCCCCGAGGCCGGCCAGGGCGGCCCACAGGAACCGCAGGCGCGGGGCCGAGCCGGTGTCGGGCCGTGGGTCCGCCACACCCGGATGGGCTGCGATGCGGGCGCTCCAAGGCAGCATCGACAATGCAGCCACGCCCGCGAGCGACGCAGCCAGCAGCGCACTCACCGGTCGACCGCGCGAGCGAGGAGCTCGATCCACCACAGTCCGGCGAAGCCGATGGCGAGCCCACCGGCCAGGCAGGCGAGCCCGTAGGGGGTGCCGAGCAGGAACGTCCAGGGATCGGCTCCCGAGCCGGTGCCCATCAGCAACGCCAGGACCGGGAGCGCCGCGACCAGTCGGGCCGTGGCCCGCGCGGACGACAGCTCTCCGGCCACGGCCCGGCGCATGCTCTGGTCGAGCCGGCAGGCGTGAGCGACGCGATGGGCACTGCTGGCCAGGCCGGCGCCGGTGCGCTGCGAGACCGACCATGCTCCCGCCAGGAGTCGCAAGCCGTCGGCGCCCGGCGACTGGGCCAGCAGGCGCAGAGCCGCCGGCACGTCGCCACCGAGTCGGCAGGCGTCGGCGACCGGACGAACCGCCGGCCAGGCGGAGGCCGCCTCGTCGAGCGCGGCCCCCGGCGGTCGTCCGGATGCCAGCTCGGCGGCCAGCAGGTCGCACATCTCCACGACGTGCGACGCCGTCAGGGCGGCGGCCCGCGCCGCGGCTCGTCGTCGCCAGAGCAGCCGGGCCGCCCAGCCGGCGCCGGCCAGGATCAGGAGCAGGACGGTCCAGGTGCCCGGACGGGCGAGGGTGGTGAGCAACGCCAGCCCGGGCAGCGCCCATCGGGCCGGCCGGACCGACCCGGCCCCGGTGCGGTGGACCCCGGGCATCAGCAGGAGCACGACGCCCGCGGACAGCGCGGCGGCGGTGAGCGCCGGGGTCACGCGCACAGACGCCCCACGAGCTCGGTCTCACCCGGCCCGGTCACCGACGAGCCGTCACCCGGGAAGCCGATGGCGGTCCGGACATCGGCCAGTCCGTCGGCACGCCGGACCGGCACCGCGACCTCGCGAAGCCTTCGCCGCCCGTCGTGGTCGCGTCCGACGTGGAGCACCGCGTCGACCCCGGCCAGGAACTGGCTGTGCGCGGCCTCGCGCCCGAGGCCGGCGGCCAGAGCGAGGGCCTCCACCCGTGCCGGGACGTCGCGAGCGGAGTTGGCGTGGATGGTGCCGCAGCCGCCCTCGTGCCCGGTGTTGAGCGCGGCCAGCAGCTCGACCACCTCGGCCCCACGCACCTCGCCCACGACCAGCCGGTCGGGACGCATCCGCAGGGCCTGGCGCACCAGCGTGCGGAGGGTGACCTCGCCGGCTCCCTCGACGTTGGGCGGCCGGGCTTCGAGTCCGACGACGTGTGGATGCTCGGGCCGCAGCTCGCTGGCGTCCTCGACGAGGACCAGCCTCTGGTCGGGAGGCACCGACGACAGCAAGGAGTTGAGCAGTGTGGTCTTGCCCGATCCGGTGCCTCCGCTGATCAGGAAGGCCAACCGCCGCGCCACGAGGGTCCGGAGCAGGCGGGCGCCGGGCTCGGTGACCGTGCCCGACTCGACCAGCTCGTCGAGGGTGAGCACGCGCCCGCGCGGGATGCGCAGGGAGATCACGGTGCCCGGGCGGGCGAGGGGGGCCAGCACCGCGTGGAAGCGGGTCCCGTCGGTGAGACGGACGTCCACATGGGGAGTGGCGTCGTCGAGCCGGCGCCCGCCCGCAGCGGCGAGGCGCTGGGCGAGACGTCGCACCGCCTCGTCGTGGGGGAAGGCCACGTCGGTCCGCTCCAGGCCGCTGCCACGGTCGATGTAGACCTCCGCAGGGCCGTTCACCAGCACGTCGGTGACGCCGTCGAGCCTGAGCAGGGGCTCGAGCGGCCCGGCGCCCACCACGTCTCGCCGCAACGTCTCGTGTACGGCGAGCACGGTGGCGTCACCCACCGGGCGGCCGGACGCGCGCAGTGCCTCGGCGACCCGGTGGGGGGTCAGCGGTCCCGGCTCGCGGGCGAGCCGATCGCGCACCTCCTCGACGAGCTCATCGGACACCGACATCACGCGGCGCTCGCGCGGCGGCCGCCCACCCCGGCCAGAGCGGCCGCGGCCGCCCGCCCCAACGGACCGCGTCTCGAGCGGACCGGCCCGAACCCGAGGTCGATGGCCTCGGCCAGACCTCGCTGATCGCCCATCCGGACGTGGACGGGCGCCCCGATCAGCTTGCTGAGGGCGTCGTCCTCCACTCCGGAGCCCCGCACCACCAGCCCGAGGACCCCGCGATCGGGGAATCGACCGCACAGCCGCACCGCGGCGGCGACGCCCGGCACGCTCGGCACGATCGGCACCAGCACCCGGTCGCATCGCGACGCGATCTCCTCGACCAGCGGGTCGACGCCCCGCGGGAGGTCGACGACCACCAGGTCGTGGCCGCGTCGGGCAGCCGAGAGGACCTCGCGCACGGCGAACGCCTGGAGGGAGCGCGGCTGCGGGCCGGCGTACCAGCTCAGCGCGGCGACCCCGTCGCGTCGCGGGAGCGAGTCACGCAGAGCACGGGCGCTCAGGCGACCGGTGGCGTGGCCCAGGCAGTCCCATCGGACCCCGTCGACCAGGTCGAGACCGAGCACGCGGTCGACGCCCGGGCCGAGCGGATCGGCGTCGATGACCACGGCGGGACCGGACCGCCCCGCGATCTGACCGAGCGCGCAGGCGAACGTGGTCGCCCCCGCACCCCCGCTGCCGC
>DAINSL010000012.1:41855-50362 GCA_036741335.1 Nocardioides sp.
AGCCCCCCCTCGGACCTCGGCAGCTCGGCGACGCTCTCGGGGCCACAGGCCAGCGCGGTCTGGAACACGGAGTCCGGGCTGGATCCGAGCAGCACCACGAACACCGCGTCGCGACGGGCGGGCGCCGCTCGGGCGAGTGCGTCGGCAAGGTCGGCCCCCACCAGTACCAGCGGCGCCTTGAGCCAGCCGCGCAGGGCGGCCGGCACGTCGTGGGCCACCTCGGGGGTGGTGCCGGCAGCAGCGGACAGGCGCAGCAGCTCGTCGAGCAGGGTCTCGTCGGCGGTCACGAGCAACGGCGTGGTCATGGGGACAACTGTCCGCGACCGCACGCCGGTTCGCGACCGGGCAGAGAGGAGCCTGTGGACAGTGGGCGCGCCGACCGGCGCTGTGCACGATCAGCGGCCCGGGGGCCGTCGCGACACCTACCATGGGCGGTATGCCGACAGCACGCCGACCAGCGCCCGGGGTGCGGTCCGCGGCGTTCTTCGACCTCGACAAGACGATCATCGCCAAGTCGAGTTCGCTGGCGTTCTCCAAGCCCTTCCAGGCCGGCGGGCTGATCACCCGCGGGGCGATGCTGCGCTCGGCGTACGCCCAGTTCGTGTATCTCGTCGGCGGCGCCGACCACGACCAGATGGAGAAGATCCGGGCCTTCATGTCGCAGCTCGTCGAGGGCTGGGACGTCGAGACGGTCAAGGAGATCGTCGCCGAGACCCTGCACCACGTCGTCGACCCGATCGTGTACGACGAGGCGGTCTCGCTGATCGAGGAGCACCACCTCGCCGGCCGCGACGTCGTGATCGTCTCCACCAGCGGCACCGAGGTCGTCGAACCGATCGGCGAGATGCTGCACGCCGACGACGTGATCGCCAGCCGCCTGCAGATCGTGGACGGCAAGTACACCGGCGAGATCGACTACTACGCCTACGCCGAGGAGAAGGCGCGCGCGATCGAGGCGCTCGCCGACAGCCGGGGCTACGACCTGGCCGAGTGCTTCGCCTACAGCGACTCGATCACCGACGCTCCGATGCTCGAAGCCGTCGGTCACCCGCACGCCGTCAATCCCGACCGTGAGCTGCGCAAGCTCGCGGCCGCGCACGGCTGGCCGGTGCTGCAGTTCACCCGGCCGGTCACGCTGCGCAGCCGGCTGCCGGTCAAGCCCACACTGGCCGCCCTCACCATCGGTACGGCGGTCACGCTGGGCGGGGCGATCTGGTTCAACCGCCGTCGGCGGCTGGGTGCCTGACCCCGATCACCCCTGACCCGCACGACGACACGCGCGCCCACTCGGCCGGGTCAAAGTCAAGGGTCGGGAGGTGTTGATAGGTCGTCCGGACCGGCGTAGAAACGACAGTGAGCAACAAAGTCAAAGACCCGCACGTGAACCAGGTACCCACGCGGCGATCCACCCTTCTTGAGGGCGCTCGTCATCGGGAAACTCCCGCGGCGGCCATAGGTAACAGCACGCCTGGTAGCCAGGCTTCACGTGTCAGCGGCGGCACCCGAGCGATCGGGTGCCGCTCGCATGCGCGAGTTGCTTCTCAGCCGCGCAGCGGGCTGGCCTCGGCGCCGGCGGCGTACGCCTCAGCGCAGTAGAGCAGCCAGGCCTGGGCACCCGCGCGGCCGCCCTCGGCGTACCCCCGCAGGTTCGACTCGTACGCCGGGCGCAGCGCCAGGTGGCCCGCCTCCGGCACCACCAGCGACTTGATGTCCACGCCGCTCCCGACGAGCACCAGGCGCTCGGCCGCGCGCGCCACGATCCCGTTGAGGGATGCGAACGGTGCGCCGCAGACCAGCTCGGCATGCAGGAGTGCGGCGGTGACGAGGGCCGGCCGCCCCGAGGTGAGTACGGCGAGCGCGACACGCAGGTGGTCGGCCGCGGCGTCGTCGCGCGGTCGGCCGAGCTCGTCCTCGGGCACCATGCCGGCGCCGGCCACCGTATGCAGGCGGGCCAGCGCCTGCACCGGGCTGCGGGAGAACACGGGGACCAGGCCGAGCAGCTCGACCGAGACCCGCAGCGCCGCCTGCGCCATCTCGTCGCCCCGGCTCACGCGCACCTCGCCGAGGTCCGAGACCGACCCTTCGAGAGTGGCGCTGGCGTGCGCGCCGCGCAGCAACGACTCGGCGGTGAGCTCCGGCGCGGACCGCCGCAGCCCACGGTCCCGGAGCATCGTGTCGATCCCGTCGCGGGTCGCTGCGAACGCCGAGGCGACACCCTCGAGACGCTCGATCCCGTCCAGACGGTCCATGGCCGACACAGTAATGATGCGACGGTGCGGCGACCGGCGACCGGTAGCCTCGGTGACGATGACCGACGAGCAGCAGCCCACCCCGGAGACGGACCCGAGCCCCGACTGGGCCCACTCCTTCGGGGGCGTGGCCGAGGCCTACGATCGCGGCCGGCCGTCGTACCCCGCCGAGGCCGTGCAGTGGCTCCTCGGCGAGCACCCCGCGACCGTCCTCGAGCTCGGTGCCGGCACCGGCAAGCTCACCCGCGTCCTCGTCGAGCTCGGCCATGACGTCCATGCGACCGACCCCGACGCCGAGATGCTCGCGCTGCTCGAGGCCAACCTCCCCGGCATACGGACGGCGGTGGCGAGCGCGGAGAAGATCCCGCTGGCCGACGCTTCGGTCGATGGCGTGGTGGCGGCTCAGGCGTTCCACTGGTTCGATCTCGACCGCGCGCTCCCCGAGATCGCCCGCGTGCTCCGACCGGGCGGGCGGATCTGCCTGGTGTGGAACCAACGCAACGAGAAGATCCCGTGGGTACGCCGTCTCGGCGCGATCATCGGCACCCAGGAGCAGCTGGGCGACCCGGCCCAGGAGCTGATCTTCAGTGAGCTCTTCGGGTTCGTCGAGGATGCCGAGTTCAGCCACTGGCAGACCATCGACCGGAAGACGATCCAGGACCTCGTGCTGTCACGCTCCAACGTCGCCGTCCTCGACGAAGAAGGCCGGGCCGCCAAGCTCGCCGAGGTCGTCGTCTTCTACGACGAGTACGGCCGCGGGATGGACGGCATGCAGCTGCCCTACGTGACCCGCTGCTTTCGGGCCCATGTCCTCGACCGTCCCGCCGGGCGCCCCGACGATAAGGCTCCGAGCGCAGAAGAGGGCGCCCCGAACTCCTCCGACGGCCCGGACGGCCCCGACGACATGTTGCTCATCGACTTCCGCTGACCCGCTGCCGACGGCAACGCCTAGTCTGTGCCCATGCCTCGATGGCGGCTCCTGCGACCCGGCTACCTCGGCACCGAGGCGGACCGGACCACCTTCCGCACGCTGCACACCGCGACGCTGATGACCAGCGTGCTACGCACCGGACTGACGCCCTCGTCGGCCGAACGATCCGTCCGCCACGTCGCCACGTTGCTCGGGTGCCCGGCGGTCGCGCTCACCGACACCACCAGCGCACTGGCCTGGCACGGGCGCGGTCAGGCGCACGCCGAGCTCGTCGGGCCGCTCGCGGAGCGATGTGTCGAGGACGGCGCCACCGCGGTGCGCGACCATCGCGACTTCGCCTGCGGCGAGCCCGGCTGCACCTTGCGTCAGGCGGTGATCGCGCCCCTCACCGTGGAGGACACCGTCGTGGGCACGCTGCAAGCGTTCACCCCGAACGCATCGGCGGGCCTGGTGCGTGCCACCAACGACGTGGCCCAGTGGGTCTCCGGGCAGCTCGAGCTCGCCGAGCTCGACGTGGCGCGGACCTCGCGGATGGAGGCAGAGGTCCGGGCACTCCGGGCTCAGATCTCCCCACACTTCGTCTACAACGCGCTCACCACGATCGCGTCGTTCGTCCGCACCGATCCCAACCGCGCCCGCGAGCTGATCCTGGAGTTCGCCGACTTCACCCGACACTCCTTCCAGCGAGCCGGGAGCTACACCACCCTCGAGGACGAGCTCCGCTCCATCGAGAGTTACCTCTCCCTGGAGCAGGCGCGGTTCGGCGACCGGCTCGCGGTGATGCTTCGGATCGCCCCGGAGGTGCTCGGGGTGAGCATCCCGGTGCTCTCCCTGCAGCCACTCGTCGAGAACGGCGTACGCCACGGCCTCGCCGCGAAGGACGCGCCAGGCACGATCACGATCCTGGCCGAGGACAACGACTACGAGGCAGTGATCACCATCGAGGACGACGGAGTCGGTGAGGATCCCGAGCGAGTACGACGCGCCCTGGCCGGCGATGAGTCGATGGACTCGATCGGCCTCGGCAACGTCGACGAGCGGCTGCGCTCGGCCTTCGGCGACGAGTACGGCCTCGTCGTCGAGACCGCGCCGGGAGCCGGCACCAAGGTGACGGTTCGGGTGCCCAAGTTCGCCAGCGGCGTGCGGGCATGAGTGAGCTCCGGGTGCTCGCCGTCGACGACGAACTGCCGGCGCTCGACGAGCTCGCCTTCCTGCTCGGCCGCGACGAGCGGGTCGGCGAGGTGATGACCTGTGGCTCGGCGACCGAGGCGCTGCGGCGGCTGCACGACGAGCCGATCGACGTGATCCTCCTCGACGTGGCGATGCCGGGTCTCTCGGGCCTGGAGCTGGCCGCCGTGCTGCACCAGTTCCGGGACCCGCCCGCGGTCATCTTCGTCACCGCGCACCAGCACCACGCCGTCGAGGCCTTCGACCTGCGGGCCGTCGACTACCTGCTCAAGCCGGTGCGCGAGGAGCGACTGCGCGAGGCGATCCGGCGGGTCCGTGACAACGGCGGCGCGATCGACCCAGACGAGCAGCTGCCCGTCGAGCTCGGCGGCGTCACCCGTTTCGTACGCCGCTCCGAGGTCCGCTACGCCTCCGCGCAGGGCGACTACGTCCGGCTGCACACCGCCGCGGGCAACCCCCTGGTGCGGATGCCGCTGACCGCGCTGGAGCAGCGCTGGGCCGACGCCGGCTTCGTCCGGATCCACCGCTCGATCCTGGTAGGACTGGCCCACGTCGAGGAGCTCCGCCTCACGTCGGCCAGACCCACCGTAGTCGTGGGCGGGATCGAGCTGCCGGTCAGCCGTCGCCACCTGCCCGAGGTACGCGGCCTGCTGCGGCGCACCCGCGACGGGGATCCCGAATGAGCCACGAACCGGTCGAGCGGGTCCGGGTCACCAGCCCCCGCACCGTCGGCGCGCGGTCGCGGTCCCGTCGTTCCAACGCCGCCGAGATCGACGCGTTGACGCGGTTGGGCGAGGTGTATGTCCAGAGCCTGATGCGCGCGCAGCTGCGGCTCGCGGCCTACGTCGTGCTCCTGTTGGCCGGCACCGTCGGCATCTTGCCGCTGCTCTTCCGGCTGGCGCCGGTCGGTGACGTCAGGCTGTTCGGCATTCCGCTCCCGTGGCTGGTGCTCGGGTTCGGCGTCTACCCGTGGCTGATCGGGCTCGCGTGGTGGTACGTGCGCCGCGCCGAACGCAACGAGGCGGCGTTCCAGGACCTGGTCGACCGTCCATGAGAGGGCTCACCGTCCTGCTCGCGGTCACCATTGTGGCCGGCGCGACCCTGGCGGTCGGTGCGTTCGGGCTGCGGGTCTCCCGCACCACCAGCGACTTCTTCGTCGCCTCCAGGCGGGTGGGGCCGTTCCTCAACGCCTCGGCGATCGGCGGAGAGTACCTCTCGGCGGCGTCGTTCCTGGGGGTCGCCGGACTGGTGCTGGCCCGCGGAGTCGACATGCTGTGGTACCCGATCGGCTGGACCGCCGGCTATCTCCTCCTGCTGGTCTTCGTGGCCGCACCCCTGCGGCGGTCCGGCGCGTACACGCTCCCTGACTTCGCGGAGTTCCGGGTCGAGTCGCCCGTGGCACGCCAGGTGGCGAGCTGGCTGGTGTGCCTGATCGGTGCGCTCTACCTCGTGCCGCAGTTCCAGGGCGCCGGCCTGACCCTCAGCTCCCTCACCGGGGCACCGACCTGGGTCGGTGCCGTGTTGGTGGCGTCGGTGGTGCTCGTCAACGTGGCCGCGGGGGGAATGCGCAGCATCACGCTCGTGCAGGCGTTCCAGTACTGGCTCAAGCTGTGCGCGTTGTTCGTGCCCCTGCTGATCTTGTGGTGGGCCTGGCGCGGCGACGGTTCCCCGACCGGCCACCTGCATGCCGCCGACTGGGTCGAGCCGCTGCGGGGGCCGCACGCGACGTACCTGACCTACTCGCTGATCGCCGCCACCTTCCTCGGGACGATGGGACTGCCGCACGTGGTCGTCCGCTTCTACACGAACCACGACGGCCGCGCCGCTCGTCGTACGACGGTCGTGGTGCTGGGCATGCTCAGTTTCTTCTACCTGCTGCCCACGGCGTACGGCGCGCTGGGCCGGATCTACGCCTCCGACCTCGTCGCGAGCGGGCGCACCGACTCGGTGGTCCTCGAGCTCCCCGACCGGGTGCTCGGCGGCTCGGGCGCGACCATGATCACCGCGCTGCTGGGTGCAGGTGCCTTTGCGGCGTTCCTGTCGACCTCGTCCGGGTTGGTCGTCTCGATCAGCGGGGTGCTCAGCCAGGACCTGCTCAGCCGTCGCTTCGACGGGGTCACCGGGTTCCGTCTCGGCAGCGTGCTCGCGGCGAGCGGCACCCTGGTGCTGGCCCTCGGCACCCAGGGCCTGCCGGTCGCGCACGCGGTCGAACTGGCATTTGCGGTCGCGGCCTCGACGTTCTGTCCGCTGCTGCTGCTCGGCATCTGGTGGCGCGGCCTGACCGCGCGCGGCGCCATCGCGGGCATGCTGGCCGGCGGAGTCCTCTCGGGTGGGGCCGTCCTCGCGGTCATGGTGGGTGCCGATCCCGGCGGGTGGTGGGGGGCCCTGCTGGCGCAACCCGCCCTGCTCACCGTGCCGGTCGCCTTCGCGGCGATGGTCGGCGTCTCGCTCGTGGACCGGACCCGGCTGCCGGCCCACGTGGGTCGGGCAATGGTGCGGCTGCACCTGCCGGAGGCGCTCGACGTGGACCGGGGCAGCTTCCATCCCGAGCGAGGACCGTCGGCCCCGACGCAGTCGGGGCCGACGACCACAGCGAGCCGCAGGCGCGCTCGCGCGCCGGCGGAGACAACCTGACCGCTCGTCGTACCGCTGCTACCGCTCGTCGCACGGGCTCCCGCCGCACATCGCCGTTGGGGGTCCGTTGACCGCAGCACCCGGTGTGACCACTGTCACCGGACTCCGGCGCTGCCTAGCGTCCAAGGTGTCCAACGCCAGAGACAGAGGAGCACTCCATGTCCCAAACCCCGATGGCTCACGAGCACCCGGTCCGCGTGCCCGGTGCCCACATCGCCGACCCGGCGCCGCTCGGGCTGGCGGCCTTCGCCCTCACCACGTTCGTGCTGAGCGCCGTCAACGCCGGCTGGTTCCCGGCGACGGTGGAGCCGGTCGTCTTCGGGCTGGCCCTGGCCTACGGCGGAATCGGCCAGTTCGCGGCCGGTCTCTGGGAGTTCGCCAAGGGCAACACCTTCGGCGCCACGGCCTTCTGCTCCTACGGCATGTTCTGGGTGTCGTTCTGGTGGCTGACCGGCCATACCGACCTGTCGGGAGCCAGTGCCAGTGACGCGGGCCACGCCGTCGGCCTCTACCTGCTGGTCTGGGGCATCTTCACCGGCTACATGAGCGTTGCCGCGCTGAAGGTCAACATGGCCGTCCTGGCCGTGTTCGTCCTGCTGACCCTCACCTTCCTGGTCCTGGCCTGGGGCGAGTTCGCTACCTCGACGGGGATCCACAAGTTCGGTGGATACCTCGGGCTGCTCACGGCCCTGGCCGCGTGGTACGCGTCGTTCGCAGGGGTCACGGCCTTCACCTGGGGCCGGCAGGTCTTCCCGGTCGGTCCGCGCAAGTAGCACCCACAGACGTCCCCTCGCAGCCGGGACCAACGCCGATCCAACCCCGCGGATCTAGGGTGGACCGATGGTCCCGGCTGCGAGGGATCCAGCTTCTTGGCAATGAAGAGGAGACGAAGAGTCGTGAGCAACGAGACCCTGTCCAACCTGCTGCACGAGAACCGACGTTTCGAGCCTCCCGCGGATCTCGCGGCCAACGCCAACGTGAAGGCCGACGCCTACGACGAGGCTGACGCTGACCGGCTGGCGTTCTGGGCGAAGGCCGCCGAGCGGCTGTCCTGGGACACGAAGTGGGACCAGGTCCTGGACTGGGACAACGCGCCGTTCGCCAAATGGTTCGTGGGCGGCAAGATCAACGCGGCGTACAACTGTGTGGACCGTCACGTCGAGGCCGGCAACGGCGACAGGGTCGCCTACCACTGGGTCGGCGAGCCCGAGAACGACACCCGCGACATCACCTACGCAGAGCTCAAGGACCTGGTGTGCCAGGCGGCCAACGCGCTGACCGACCTCGGCGTGCAGGCCGGTGACCGGGTCGCGATCTACATGCCGATGATCCCGGAGACCGTGGTCGCGATGCTCGCGTGCGCCCGGATCGGCGCGCCGCACACGGTGGTGTTCGGCGGCTTCTCCTCGACCGCGCTGCGCGACCGGATCCAGGACTGCGACGCCCGGGTCGTGATCACCGCCGACGGTGGCTATCGGAAGGGGGCTGCGGCGGCCCTCAAGCCG
>DAINSL010000013.1:0-34800 GCA_036741335.1 Nocardioides sp.
GTGGGCCTCGCAGCGCTGGCCATCCTTGCCTGACCAGTACGCAACGACCGCCGCTCACTCGCGCTACTCACACGAACCATGACGCCCATACGATGCTTCCGGTGACGTCGCCCTGGGCGCCACGGTTCCTCGCCGAGAACGTCGAGCTGGGGCCGCCGCGAGTTAACCGTTACTGTGCGGGCCATCCGCTCGCGTTGAAGACTGCGACTGGGTCGAGGTAGTCCCGCCAGTGCGTCACTTTGCGTTCCTCAATGGTGATCACAGGGGTCGATCTTGGTCAGATCAACGCCTGCTGCTTGTCGCGAACAGACCCGCGCCGCAGCCGCCAGGCGCGTCTGAGGGGCTCCTCCAGCAAGAGTGTCGACCCGCCCGCCAGGATGAATGCGAGCGCGATCGGTCGGAGCGCGGCGGAGCGGTCGTACGTCGTTCCCGTGAGCCGGAGCAGGGGCACGTGCCAGAGATAGACGGCGTACGAGATCCGCCCGACGAACCGGAGCGGAGCCAGCTCGAGCAGGCGGTTCCCGTGCACGGCGCCGGCGACCAGGAGTACGGCGCCGGGCGTGGCGATCAGCGGACCGTAGACGTAGATCTGGGTGAAGCTCGGTGCCACGTGGATCGAGGCGACCAGCGCCAGGGCGCCGACGGGGAGCATCCACCAGTGCGATCGAAGGGGACCGAGCAGCGCGAGCGCACAGCCCGACAGCAAGGCATAGGCGTGCATCGGCAGCCAGTCATGAGGCGACGCGATCATCACGGCCGCGGACCCCGCGATGGCCAGCGCGATGAGGGCGAGCGGGCGATGCCGGCGTAGCACCCAGGGGAGTGCGAGGGGCCACAGCAGGTAGAACTGCTCCTCGACGCCCAGCGACCACGTCTGCCCGAAGACCGGGTAGGTCATCCGCGGCTCCATGTTCTGTACGTAGGCCAGCGCGGGCACGGCTCGATCCGAGACGAAGTCCTTGGTGAAGCCTCGGGCCAGCATGATGACCGAGACCACCGCCACCATCACCAGGAGGGCAGGGAAGAGGCGGACGAACCGGTTCGCCAAGAATCCGCCCATCGACCATGAGTCGTTGTCGTGAGCCTCGACGATCACGCGCGTGATCAGGAATCCGGAAAGCACGAAGAACACGGTGACGCCGATGCCTCCGGAAGGCTCGCGCAGATAGCCGGTGTGGTCGGCGATCACGAGCAGCACAGCAACGCCGCGAAGTCCGTCGAGCGCCGGCCGGTGGCCGAGCCGCCAACGCTTCTGCCTCGAGTGCATCCACCAAGGATGCACCTGCCAGGCAGCAGTTGCCGAGGCAAATCGATTGACGAGGTGCGTAGGTTGCGACGCATGGAGCTGTCCGTCTGTGTCACCGACGACGACTACGAGGCGTGGCGGCAGATCCGGATCGCGGTGGTGCCGGGGGAGCGGTGCGACACGGTTGCGGAGATGCGTCTCCACGACTCTCCTGATCGCCTACTGATGCTGGCTCTCCTGGACGGCACCCTGGTCGGCTCCGGCGTGGCCGACCGGTCGGACACCGTCGGCGGCGGGTTCGTCGCACCCCGGGTAAGGGCCGAGTTCCGCCGCCGTGGCGTGGGCTCAGCGCTGCTTCCCGCGCTCGCCGACCACATCACGACGCTGGGTTTGCCCGAGGTGCGGGCCATGGTCGACGACCCGGGGTCGCTGGTGTTCGCCGAGCACTTCGGCTTCGTCGAGAAGGACCGCCAGATCGAGCAGGTGCGGGCCATCGGCGACGAGTTGCGGCCGACCGCGCTGCCGGACGGCGTGGAAGTCATCACGCTGGGCGAGCGGCCGGAGCTGTGGGCGGCCTGCTACGACAGGTTCGGCATCGAAGCACTCAGCGACTTCGCGCTCTTCGAGCCGGTGCGGGTCAGCGCCGAGCAGTGGACCGGCGGGTCCTGGGCCGGCGACCCGATGTTCCTCGCCCTGTACGACGGTGACGTGATCGGCTGCGCCGGCCTCGACCGGGACACCGACCGTCCCGAACGCGGCGAGAACGCGCTGACCGCCGTACGCCGGGACTGGCGCGGCCGCGGTATCGCCTCGCACCTGAAGCGCCGCACGCTGCGGTGGGCTGCGGACCACGGCCTGACCGAGCTGTATACCTGGACCCAGGCCGGCAACGCCTCGATGTTGCGCCTCAACGAGCACCTCGGCTACGTCACCGGCCAGACCAGCATCACCGTCTCCCGGCCGCTCCCGCTGTGACCCGATCCGTCGACACCGGAGCTACTTGGCGTCGACCTTCGCCTTGACGGCATCGTCAGGGACCCCGGGCAACGACCCGGCCGAGATCAGGAACGTGCCGCAGCTGCTGGCGAAGCGGTGATCTCGCCCGAGACGTTGGCTCGGCTCTTGCCCCGCCTGGCCAGAGGTGACCGAGCGGGGCGTGGAGGCCAGCACGACCTCACCGAACGCGAACGTGAAGTGCTCGCTCTGCTGGCGGACGGACTCACGAACGCGGCGATCGGCAAGCGGCTCTATCTCAGCGTGCACACGGTGAGCAACCACGTCGCCAACCTGTCGCACAAGCTGGGTGCGCACTCCAAGCTCGATGCCCTCTCGATCGCTGTGCGTGAGGGCGTCCTGCCCGGTCGCTGATGAGTCTCACGTGCCGTTGTGCCGCGGAGACCGCTAGTCGCCCGGTGGGGTGTAGGTGAGACCCTTCGCGGTGGCGAGGAGATCGGTCATGGCTGCGGGCTCGATCAGCTCGTGCGTCTCGATGTGCCCGAAGGCGCCGGTGCTGCTGACCGCGAGACTGACCGCGGCGGCGGCCGAGCTGTCGGGGACCTCGGCGATGACGAAGCCGTCCCAGGCGCCGAACATGAAGTAGTAGGAGACCATCCGTCCGCCCGCGGCTTCGCACAGCGTCGAGACGACGGCGGCCCGGTCGCTCGGCTTGTCCATGAAGCCCTTGATGGTCTCGCCCTTGAGCGTGAAGAAGATCGCATACGTCGTCATCGGTGTCCCTCCGTAGGAGTTTGAGCCACTGTGCGCCCGCGGCGACGGCGGGTCAAGGGCTGTACGGTGTCGCCAGTCTCGGTGGACGCCTGCTGCGCGAGAGGGTGACATGAGTGACGACAAGGTGCGTGCTGCGCGTGGTCGTGCTGGGCGCGGGCTTCGGTGGGCTGGAGCTGACCGCACGACTGTCCGCGGAGCTGGGGGAGGACGTCGACGCCGTCCTGGTCGATCGCACGGACGACTTCGTGTTCGGCTTCTCCAAGCTGGACGTGATGTTCGGTCGCCTGCGGCCCGACCAGGTGCGCCATCGGTACGCCGACATCGTCAAGCCCGGTGTGCGCTTCCTGAAGGCGGACGTGCTCGCCATCGACCCCGTCGCCAGACGGGTCGAGACGTCCGTGGGGTCCCTTGCGGCCGATGTCGTGGTCATCGCATTGGGCGCCGATCTCGCGCCGGAGGCCACCCCCGGTCTGGTCGAGGCCGGCCACGAGTTCTACACCGAGGCCGGCGCCTTTGCGACGCGCGACGTGCTGCAGCGTTTCCCAGGTGGTCGCGTGGTCGTCGGCGTCGCGTCCGCGCCGTTCAAGTGCCCTCCGGCGCCGAGCGAGACGGCACTGCTCCTGCACGAGTTCCTCACCGAGCGGGGCCTGCGTGAGCGCTCCGAGATCACGCTCGTGCTGCCGTTGCCCACCCCGGTCCCGCCCTCGCCGGCGACCTCCGAGGCGCTGCTGAAGGCGTTCGCGGAGCGCGGGATCGAGCTGCTGGTTCGCCGCGGCGTGCGCAGGCTCGAGCCGGCCCGGGGGATCGTAGTTCTGGACGACGACAGCGAGATCCCCTACGACCTCTTCCTCGGTGTCCCGGTCCACCGGGCGCCGGAGGTGGTCGAAGCCTCTGGCCTGACCACCGACGGCTGGATCGCGGTCGAGCGAGGCACCCTGGCGACCCGCTGGCCCGGCGTGTACGCCGTCGGCGACGTCACGAGCGTCGGGACGCCCAAGGCCGGCGTCTTCTCCGAGGGGCAGGCGTCGGTCGTGGCGGAAGCGATCGTCGCGCAGGTGCGAGGTGCTGTCACCTCACCCGGCTACCGCGGTCGCGGTGTCTGCTACGTCGAGTTCGGGGGACACGAGGTCGCGATCGTGGATGTGACCTTCCCCGAGGGTCAGGCGCCGAGCGGGACGCTCGAGGGCCCGTCGGTCGACCTGGCGGCGGTGAAGGCGGAGTTCGGCACCAGCCGCGTGCAGCGATGGTTCGGCACGGCCTGGTCGCCCTTCACCGACTGACGTGCGCGCAAGATCACGACGTACGGCGTACGTAGCGGCCGTCGAACGCCGTGCGCCACGTCGTACCACCGTCGGAGGAGACCTCCCACAGCTGACGCACCTCCCCGTCGTACGGCGTCCAGGTGATGCGCTGGTGCTCCGGCGCGGAGCCGTCCTGCTCGCCCGGAGCCACGCCCTCCATCACCATCGCGCCGTCCCGCAGACCGCCTTCCAGCAGCAACAGGCCGCCGGAGGAGTCGATCCACGTCTGGTGCCAGCAGCCACGCAGCTGGTCGAAGGAGTTCAGGCTGCGACCCTCGACCTCTCCGGCGTCGTGCCAGTGTTCGGCCAGCGCGCCCGTACCGAAGAGGCTCGTGATCGAGTTGGCACCGACCTGACGACCCTGAGGGCCGAACACGTCCCACTCGCCGACCCAGAAGTCGAAGTCGTGCGCCGCAGGGGCCGTCTGGTCATCGGGCATGGCCCGACCCTAGGAGTGGTGGCTCCCGGCGCCGAGGACCCGTCCCCATTCGTGACCGGAGCGCAACTGTCCTGTGACCCGAAGTGGCCCTCGGCCGACCGACAGCGGACGGCCCGGGTTCCCCTACCGAGGGGTGAGGACAGCCCACGAACACGCGCCTACGGTGGAGTCTCTCCGGAAGACGGAGAGGCACGTCCCGTGGATGAGGGCCCAACATGCCGCGGGACGCTGTCCTGTCTGGACCACGCCGGCCCGGCGCATGTACGCGCCCCCATCGGGTACGACAGGGCATGGGGTTCGACCAGCCACTGACGGTGGCTCTCGTCGACGAGTGCCAGCTCGTCCACGACGGCGTCACCACCATGCTCGCCGCGTACGCCCGGCGGGTGACCGTGCTGCCCAGGCAGCATTCACACCAAGGTCCCGTGGACATCGCCCTGGTGGACCCGTTCACGCGGCCGGATCGCGCAGTCTCCGGGCGAGCGCCGGGTGCGGCCACACAGGGCATCGCCGGGCACGTCGCCGTGTTCACCTGGGAGAACCGGGACGGTTTCGTCGAGCGGGCCATGTTCGGTGGAGCCGATGGCTATCTCTCCAAGGCACTGCCCGCCTCCGAGCTGGTCGTCGCGCTCGAGAAGGTGCACTCCGGCGAGCGCCTGGTGGCACTGGATGAGCCCGCACGACGTCTCGACGAGCCGACGAGGGCAGTGCCGGAGCTGGGGCTGACCCCGCGTGAGTCCGATGTGATCGCGCTGATCGCGGCCGGGGCGTCCAACCAGGAGATCTCCTGCCGGCTCGAGCTCTCCATGAACACGGTCAAGTCACACATCCGGACGGCGTACCGATCGATGGGCGTGTCGAGCCGCACCCAGGCCGTGATCTGGGCGGTGGAGCACGGGGCCACCGCGCCGCTGCTCGCGGTCCGGCGCGCGTCCTAGCAATCGCGAGTAGGTTCGACTCGTGAGCGAGGACCAGCTACAGCCCAGCGACACCCTGGACGACCGCGGCGTGGAGGACGTGCTGGACGAGGGATACTCCCCGCCCGAACGCGAGCCGGGACATCTCCGGCACCCGCACGAGGTGGACGAACCCGAGACGCTGGACGAGCGCCTGGCCCAGGAGGAGCCCGAGGTGGGTGCGGACCTCGACGAGGAGAGCGACGACAACCTCGAGGACGGCGAGGTCGGCGACGCTCGCAGTGGTCGTCTGGTCGCTCAGGACGAGGGTTCGGGAGCAGACGAGGACTCCGAGCTGTGGGCCACCGACGCCGGCATCGACGGAGCGGGCGCGAGCGCCGAGGAAGCCGCCATGCACATCATCGACGAGGACTGAGGTCGGGCCCCGGGGGCCAACCTTGTTCGTCAGGGAGGTGGCCGCGAAGGCATCGGGCTCTCGAGACACCCAGTGAACATCGGGTCCGGGTCCGCGGAGGGCGAGTGTGCCCGACTCGTCACGCAGGTAGGCCAGCCCCGCGGGGAAGGACCAGAGGTACACCACGGCTCCACGGTCGTGTAGCGCCAGGCGCGGCGGGTCTTGAGCCGGTGATGACGGCGGCATAGAGGTGCGAGGTTGCAGTCGCAGCCGCCCGCCCAGCCTGCGCTCAGCGCACGCGGCGGCGGTCGTCGGGCAGCCGGACGGTCCGGCCCGTGCGATCGAGGTGTGCCAGCAGGGCGAGCGCGACGCGGCGGCTCGTCTCGAACGCCTGCCGTGCCTCGCTGGTCGTGAACGGCTGGTCGAGGCCGGACAGGATCTTCGCGGCCAGCTCATCGGCGCCCGGCAGCAACGCGATGCCCTCACCGAGCACCAGCAGGTCACGCGTGCGCGCCAGCTGCGCGAGAGCCGCACGGTCGATGCCGAGAGCCGCCAGCCGCTCCGCGTCGGGTGAGTCGAACTGGTGGCCCGTGAGCTCGGCTCGCAACACGTCGAGCGCGTCGCGGAGTCGATCGGGGAGGCCGGTGTCCAGGACGATCCGCCCGGCTACGACACGCAGCGGTGGCGACACCAGCGACGTCACCAGGTCGGGTTCCGGAACGCCGACCGCGCGGGCCGCAGCAGCGGGGGAGAGGCCCTCGTCTCTCGCCGTCACGGCCGCCACCAGATCCTCCTGCCAGGCACGCCACTGCGACCCCGAGACCAGCCAGTCACCCGCGAGCCGCGCCTTGTCGGGCAGTGGATCGGTCGGGACGCCCAGCCTTCGCAGCACACTGCGTTGTACGACGCCCCGTGCCTCGAGCTCGGCGGCCAGACCGGACCCACGAGCAGCGAGGTCCGCAGCACGAGCCCGCGCCGCCCCGCGGCGTACCAACGGAGGCGGAGCCGCGTCGACGACCTCGGCCCCCCACAGCGTCCGGCTTCCGGGGTCGCGGAGCACCAACCGGTCGCCGTGGCGCAGCGGCAGCGGGACGTCCAGCCGCAGCCGCGCGTGCGCGTCGCCGAGCGGCCGGGCGTGCACCGACAGCTGTGCGGCTCCGACGTGCAGGAGCGGGCGCTCGGGAGGCTGTCCGTCGCCCTGCAGCCGCACGTCGACCTCGGTGACGTCGAGGAACGCGTCGGGCGTCGTCAGCACGGCGCCACGCGCCAGGGCGTCCGGCCGGGAGCCGAGCCGTACGGCGACGCGCGCGACCCCCGAGATCTCGACCAGGGGCTTGCCCAGGGACTCCAGGCCGCGCACGCGCACCTGCTCGCCCTCGAGGAGCAGTCGATCCCCGACGCGCAGCGTGCCTGCCGGGAGCGTGCCGGTGACGACGGTGCCGGCCCCGCGGACGTGGAAGACGCGGTCCACCCACAGCCGGACGTCCGCTGCCGGGTCTGGTGTCGGCATGCCGGCCAGCACGTCGCGCAGCGCCGCGCGGAGGTCCTCGAGCCCCGCGCCGGTCCGACCGCTCACCACGACCGAAGGCGCCCCGGCCAGCGAGGTGCGCTCCACCTCGGCGCGGGCGCGGGCGAGGGCGGGCGCCGGGTCGGTGAGGTCCGACCGGGTCACGACCAGGACACCGTGCCGGACTCCGAGCGCGTCCAGCGCCGCCAGGTGTTCCGCGGCCTGCGGCATCCACGGGTCGTCGGAGGCGATCACGAGCATCGCCACGGGTACCGGCCCCAGCCCGGCGAGGGTGGTGGACAGGAAGCGCTCATGCCCGGGTACGTCGACGAACGCGACGTCGCCGACCGAGCCGAAGTCGGTCCAGCAGTAGCCGAGCTCGATCGACAGACCGCGACGATGCTCCTCCGCGAGGCGGTCGGGGTCCTGCCCGGTGAGGCCCCGGACCAGGGTGGACTTCCCGTGGTCCACGTGACCAGCGGTGGCGACGACGTGCACCTCAGGCCCCGGCGGCCCGCCGTACGGCGTCCACGACCGCTCGGTCGAGCTCGGGCGGCACCGCGATCAGGTCGAGGAGCAACCGGTCTCCGGTGACGCGGCCGACGACGGACGGCCGGCCCATGCGGAGCGGGCCGGCGAGCCGGGCCGGAAGCGCGACCGCGGCGCTCGGCAACCCCACGCCGGGAGCCCCACCACCGCCCACCGCCGCCTCGGAGGAGACCGCGGCGGCCAGTCCGGCACCGAGGGCCTCGGCGATCCGCGTCGCTCGCGCCATCAGCGCGTCGGGCCGGCTCGCGAGCGCCTCGGTGACCGGCGGTGGCGGTCCGGTGAGGGTGGCCTCGAGCGCGGCCAGGGTCAGCTTGTCCACCCGCAGGGCACGGGCGAGGGGGAAGCGGCGCACGCGCTCGACCAGGGCCGCATCGCCGAGGATCAGCCCGCACTGCGGGCCACCGAGCAGCTTGTCGCCCGACGCGGTGACCAACGAGGCGCCGGCCGCCAGGGTCGAGGCGGCGTCGGGCTCGTCGGGGAGCCGGGGATGCGGTGCCAGCAGTCCGGACCCGATGTCGGCGACCACCGGCACGGACAAGCCGGCGAGCTCGGAGACCGGCACCGAGGAGACGAAGCCCTCCACCCGGAAGTTCGACGGATGCACTTTCAGCACGAACGCCGTGTCGGGTCCCACGGCACGCTCGTAGTCCGCCAGGTGCACCCGGTTCGTCGTACCGACCTCCCGCAGCCTCACCCCGACCGACTCGAGCAGCTCCGGGATGCGGAAGCCGTCACCGATCTCGACCATCTCGCCCCGCGCGACGACCACCTCGCGTCCCGACGCGAGCGCGCAGGCGACCAGCGCCAGCGCCCCGGCGCCGTTGTTCACGACGTGCACGTCACCGGCGGTGGGGACCGCCGCGCGGAGTGCGGCGAGGGCACCGCGGCCACGCCCGCCTCGGTGCCCAGTGGTGAGGTCGAGCTCGACGTCGGTCGCCCCGCCTGCGGTCAGCACGGCTTCCAGGGCGGCGGGGGAGAGGGGTGCTCGGCCGAGGTTGGTGTGTACGACGACACCCGTGGCGTTGATGACCGGCCGCAGCGACGCGGCGGAGTCGGGCAGGGCCTCGACGACGACGTCGACCACGTCCTGGGCCCCCACCTCACCGGCACGACAGCGCCCCAGCGCTTCGACGACGACGGCCTTCACCCGGGCCCGGCCGAGCCGGACGACCGCGTCCTTGAGACGCGGGTCGTCGAGCACGGCGTCCGTGCGCGGCGTACGACGGCGCGGGTCGGGCTCTGTCACGTCCGCCACTCTTCCACTCAACACCCCCTCAGGTTTCGAGACGCGGTTGTAACGCTCCGTTATCCGCGCCTGGGCGCCGCCGCACAGGCGCACTTGTGGAGATAACGGAGCGTTACAACCGAAGCGGATCGGGTCCCGTGGCGGAGGCGGACGGGAATCGAACCCGCCTGACCGGGATGCCCGGTCACTACGGTTTTGAGGACCGCGCCCGTCACCAGACGAGAAACGCCTCCGGGGCGAGCCTAGATGTACCCGGGTGCCACCACAGGGGTGAGGTCGGCGGCTGGATCCGGGCGCTACCGTGACCGCATGGGTCTGAGGTCCCGCATCGACGAGTGGCCGCTGATGCGACAGGTGACGGGTCGGGACCGTCTCGGACGCGGTGCGGCCGCCAGGTCACCGCTGAGCGCTCACCTGAAGCCCCGCACCGTCGAGGCCGACCGGGTGGTCGACTCGGTCTGCCCGTACTGCGCGGTCGGGTGCGCGCAGAAGGTGTTCGTAAAGGACGAGAAGATCATCCAGATCGAGGGCAACCCCGCCAGCCCCGTCTCACGCGGCCGGCTCTGCCCCAAGGGCAGCGCCAGCATGCAGCTGGTCACCTCGCCGACCCGGGTGACCACGGTGCGCTACCGGCGGCCGCACGGCACGGAGTGGGAGGACCTCGACCTGGACACCGCGATGGACATGATCGCGGACCGGGTGATCAAGACGCGCAAGGAGTTCTGGGAGTGGGAGGACGAGCGGGGCCGTCGTACCCGCCGCACCCTCGGCATCGCCAGCCTCGGAGGAGCGACCCTCGACAACGAGGAGAACTACCTCATGAAGAAGCTGTACACGGCGATGGGTGCGATCCAGATCGAGAACCAGGCGCGGATATGACACTCCTCCACGGTGCCCGGTCTGGGTGCCTCGTTCGGCCGCGGTGGGGCCACCACCAACCTGCAGGACCTCAGCAACGCTGACTGCATCCTGATCGAGGGCTCCAACATGGCCGAGGCACACCCGGTCGGCTTCCAGTGGGTGATGGAGGCCAAGCGCAAGGGCGCGACGGTCATCCACGTCGACCCGCGCTTCACCCGCACCTCCGCGGTCGCCGACCTCCACGTCCCGATCCGGGCCGGGTCGGACATCGCGTTCCTCGGAGCGCTGGTCAACCATGTGCTGGCCAACGAGCTCGACTTCCGTGAGTACGTCGTCGCCTACACCAACGCCGCCACCCTCATCGACGAGGGCTTCCAGGACACTGAGGACCTCGACGGCTTGTTCTCCGGCTTCGACGAGGAGAAGGGACAGTACGACCCGAAGAGCTGGAACTACGAGCCGCCCGAGGACCCCAGCGACGACGAGAAGACGCGCATCCGCGAGCACGAGGAGGACGAGTCCGGCGGCTCGCACTCGCAGAAGTCGCACGAGGCGGCGCACTCCGAGAGCCACGGGTCGGGCGGAGCCCCGGTCGACTGGAAGGGCCGGCGCGACGAGACGCTCCAGCATCCGCGCTGCGTCTACCAGATCCTCAAACGGCACTACGCGCGCTACACCCCCGAGATGGTGCAGGAGGTCTGCGGCATCGGCCCGGCCCAGTTCGCGCAGGTCGCCGAGGCGATGACCACCAACAGCGGGCGGGAGCGGACCACCGCCTTGTGCTACGCCGTGGGCTGGACGCACCACAGCGTCGGGGCGCAGATGATCCGGACCGCGGCGATCCTGCAGACCCTGCTCGGCAACATCGGGCGGCCCGGTGGCGGCATCCTGGCGCTGCGTGGCCACGCGTCGATCCAGGGTTCCACCGACATCCCGACCCTGTTCAACCTCCTCCCGGGCTACCTGCCGATGCCCCACGCCGACCTCCACCAGTCCCTGGACGAGTGGTTGAAGGACGACGAGGGCAAGGCCGGCTTCTGGGGCAACATCCGGTCGTACGCCGTCAGCCTGCTGAAGGCGTACTGGGGCGATGCGGCCACCGCCGACAACGACTTCTGCTTCGACTACCTGCCACGGCTCACCGGCGACCACTCGACGTACACGACCGTGAAGGCCCAGATCGAGGGGCGCTGCAGGGGCTACTTCCTGGTGGGGGAGAACCCCGCGGTCGGCTCGGCCAACGGCAAGATGCAGCGCCTCGGCATGGCCAACCTCGACTGGCTGGTGGTGCGCGATCTGCAGATGATCGAGTCCGCGACGTTCTGGAAGGACGGCCCGGAGATCGAGACCGGTGAGCTGGTCACCGAGGACATCGGCACCGAGATCTTCTTCCTGCCGGCCGCCGCCCACACCGAGAAGGCCGGCACGTTCACCCAGACCCAGCGCATGCTCCAGTGGCGCGACAAGGCCGTGGACCCGCCCGGCGACTGCCGCAGCGAGCTGCAGTTCTACGTCGAGCTGGGCAACCGGATCCGCGAGAAGCTGGCCGGCTCCACCGACGAGATGGACCGGCCGCTGCTCGACCTGGCCTGGGACTACCCGGTCGACGAACGAGGTGAGCCGGACGGTGCCCAGGTGCTGCGCGAGATCAACGGCACCGGGCCCGACGGCGATCTGTTGTCGGCGTACCTCGAGCTGAAGCCGGACGGCTCGACCTCGTGCGGCTGCTGGATCTACTGCGGGGTGTACGCCGACGGTGTGAACCAGGCCCGCCGCCGCACGCCCCACTGGGAGCAGGACCTCGTCGCCGCCGAGTGGGGCTGGGCCTGGCCTGCGAACCGGCGGATCCTCTACAACCGTGCGTCAGCGGCGCCCGACGGCACGCCGTGGAGCGAGCGCAAGAAGTACGTCTGGTGGGACGCCGAGCAACAGAAGTGGGTCGGTGCCGACGTGCCCGACTTCGTGCCCGACCGGGCGCCCGACCACGTGCCGGAGGCGGGTGCCAAGGGACCGGACGCGATCGGCGGGCAGGACCCGTTCGTGATGCAGACCGACGGCAAGGCCTGGCTGTTCGCACCCCGGGGCGTTGCCGACGGGCCGATGCCGACCCACTACGAGCCTCCCGAGTCGCCGGTCGCGAACGCGCTCTACGCGCAGCAGAACAACCCCTCTCGCCGCAGCCTCAGCAGCCCGGCGAACCCGATCAACCCGAGCCTGAGCGACGTGTTCCCGTTCGTCTACACCAGCTACCGGCTCACCGAGCACCACACGGCCGGTGCGATGAGCCGCACCCTGCCGTACCTCACCGAGCTCCAGCCGGAGCCGTTCTGCGAGGTCTCGCCCCGGCTGGCACGCGATCGCGGCCTCGAGCACGGGGAGTGGGTCACCATCATCACCGCCCGCTCGGCGATCGAGGCGCGCGTCCTGGTCACCGAGCGGCTGCGGTCGCTGCGACTCGGCGACCGCTGGGTCGAGCAGGTCGGACTGCCCTACCACTGGGGTCGCAACGGGATCACCCAGGGCGACTCGGCCAACGAGCTGGTCAACATCACCATGGACCCGAACGTCTACATCCAGGACAAGGTCGGGACCTGCGACATCCAGCCCGGGCGACGCCCGCGTGGCCCGGCCCTCACGGCGTACGTCGCGGAGTACCGCACGCGCGCCGGCATCGACATGGACCACCCCGAGGACGGAGGCACCACCTGATGGGCTCCCTGTGGGGACGTCTCGACGACGTGAGCGGTGACGCGGGCTATGAGGACGACCGGCCGCGCATGGGCTTCTTCACCGACACGTCGGTCTGCATCGGCTGCAAGGCCTGCGAGGTGGCGTGCAAGGAGTGGAACTCCGTGCCCGAGGACGGCTACCTGCTCACCGGGATGTCCTACGACAACACCCAGGAGCTGGGGGCGAGCACGTGGCGTCACGTCGCGTTCGTCGAGAAGTCGTCGCCCTCGAGCGTTTCGGTCGACCTGGGTATGCCGGGTGCCGGGCCGCCAGGCGTGACGCTTCCTCACGGAGAGGAGCAGGCGGCGCTGTCCGGCGACGGCACCGTGACCTGGCTGATGTCGTCGGACGTCTGCAAGCACTGCACGCATGCGGCCTGCCTCGACGTGTGCCCCACGGGATCGCTGTTCCGCACGGAGTTCGGCACCGTGGTCGTGCAGCCCGACATCTGCAACGGCTGCGGCTACTGCGTACCCGCCTGTCCGTACGGCGTGATCGACATCCGTCCGGAGGACGGCCGGGCGTTCAAGTGCACGCTGTGCTACGACCGGCTGAAGGAGGGGCAGACGCCCGCGTGCGCGCAGGCGTGCCCCACCGAGTCGATCCAGTTCGGCGAGCTGCACGAGCTACGGGAGCGCGCCGATGGCCGTCTGGCCGAGCTCCATGCCAAGGGGGTCGACGTGGCGCGGCTCTACGGCCGCGATCCCGACGACGGCGTCGGTGGTGACGGTGCGTTCTTCCTGCTGCTCGACGAGCCCGAGGTGTACGGCCTCCCGCCCGACCCGGTCGTCACCACCCGTGACCTGGGCTCCATCTGGAAGCACGTCGGTGCCGCCGCCGTGGCGCTGACCGGGCTCGGCGTCGCTGCCTTCGCCGGGAGACGCCGATGAGCCCGCGCGAGCAGACGATGGTCCCGGAGGTCGAGTTCGAGTCGTACTACGGACGGCAGATCATCAAGACCCCGACCTGGAAGACGCCGGACGTCCCGCTCTACCTGTTCCTCGGCGGCATGGCGGGCGCGTCCGCGGTGCTTGCCGAGGGCGCGGCGCTCACCGGTCGCCCCGACCTCGAACGCGTGGCCCGGCTGGCCGCGGCCGGGGGAGCGGCCGCCGGCACGGTCGCGCTCGTCCACGACCTCGGTCGGCCGGAACGCTTCCTGCACATGCTGCGCGTGTTCAAGCCGACCTCGCCGTTGTCGGTCGGCTCCTTCATCCTGGCGCCGTTCGGTGGCCTGTCCGCGGCCGCGGCCGCGTCACTGGTGACCGGGCGCCTGCCACGGCTGGGCCGGCTGGCGGGTCTCGGCGCGGCCGCGTTCGGGCCACCGCTGGCGACCTATACCGCGGCCCTGATCTCCAACACTGCCGTGCCCGCCTGGCACGAGGGCCACCGGGAGCTGCCCTTCGTCTTCGCGGGCTCCGGCGCCACCGCGGCCGGGGGTCTGGCCATGGCGTTCACGCCCGTGGCTCAGGCCGGGCCCGCCCGTCGGATGGCAGTCGCCGGCGCAGCGATGGAGATCGCCGCCGCCGAGGCGATGCTGCACCGGATCGGCATGGTCGCCGAGCCGTACCGCGAGGGTCGGCCGGGGAAGATGATCAGCACCGCTCGCACCATGACGGCCGTCGCGGCGGCTGCGACGTTCCTGGCCGGACGCCGATCGCGCACGGTGTCCGTCCTGGCGGGTGCCACGTGTGTGGCCGCGTCGGTGCTGACCCGGTTCGGCATCTTCGAGGCGGGCCTGGCGTCGGCCAGGGACCCGAAGTACGTCGTGGTCCCGCAGCGTGAGCGGATGGCCGCGCGTGAGCGTGAGAAGTCCGGCACGTTTGCGTGAAGTCCGGCCGGGGGGTACGAACGCAGCATGACCCTCCAGGTGCCGCCCCGACGGCTGACCCAGTACGCCGCGGGTGGCGGCTGCGCCTGCAAGATCCCGCCAGGTGAGCTCGAGCGGGTGCTGTCCGGCCTTCCTGGCGGTCGGGCGGCCGAGTCTCTGCTCGTCGGCGTCGAGAACGGCGACGACGCCGCCGTCGTACGGCTGGACGAGCGGAGGGCCGTGGTCGTCACCGCCGACTTCTTCACCCCGGTCGTCGACGACCTTCGGGACTGGGGACGGATCGCTGCGGCCAATGCGCTCTCCGACGTCTACGCGATGGGCGGCGAGCCGCTGGTGGCGGTCAACCTGCTCGCCTGGCCGCGCGACGACCTGCCGTTCGAGCTGGCAGCGGAGGTGCTGGCCGGAGGCGCAGAGATCGCCGCCGAGGCACACTGCCACCTCGCCGGTGGGCACAGCATCGACGACCGGGAGCCGAAGTACGGCCTGGCGGTCACCGGGCTCGCCGACCCCGACCGGCTGCTGCGCAACGACGCGGGACAGCCCGACGTACCCCTGACGCTGACCAAGCCGCTGGGGCTCGGCATCCTCAACAACCGGCACAAGGCGACGGGGGAGTCCTTCCCCGAGGCAGTCGCGGTGATGACCGCGCTCAACCGCGACGCCTCGCGGGCGGCCCTGGCCGCCGGGGTCGCATGTGCGACCGACGTCACCGGTTTCGGGCTGCTGGGTCACCTGCTCAAGCTGTGTCGCGCCAGCGGGGTCGACGCCGAGATCGAGTCCGCTGCCGTGCCCTACCTTGACGCGGCCCGTCCCTCCCTGGCGGAGGGGTTCGTGCCCGGCGGCTCGCAGCGCAACCTCGACTGGGTGCGCGACCACCTCGACGCCCGGGTGTCCGAGGACGAGCTGATCCTGCTCGCGGACGCCCAGACGTCGGGTGGTCTGCTGGTCGCGGGTGAGCTGCCCGGCCACCCCGTGGTCGGCCGGCTGCTCGCACGGCGCGGCAAGGACTCGACGATCACCGTGCGATGACGGTCGTGGAACCGCCGCGTCAACCTTCCACAGGAGCGCGCTGCCCCACGGTGATGGCGGGAGTGCCCGGAGGGGTCGGCATCGTCGTCACCTCGACGAGCCCCGCATCGAGCAGGAGCGACTGGGCCTCGGCGTTGCTGAGCGCCGTACCCCCGTAGCTGACGGTCTTGAACCGGGTCAGTGCCTCGTCGATCGGATCGTCGCCGAGCTTCCCGTGTCCGACGAGGAGCCAGCCGCCCGGGATGAGCGCTCGGGCGACGCGAGGCGTCCCGGCCCGAAGTGCGGCCTCGGGCACGAACGGGGCCGGGAGCCAGGCCAGGGCGAACGTCTCCTCGTCGGTGAGCTCGCCGACGTCCTGCTCGCGGAGGACGACCCGGTCCGCGACGCTGCTCGCCTGTACGAGCTGCTCGGCCATCGCCAGCACGCGGGGGAGTACGTCGATCCCCACGACGGTCAGCTCGGGAAAGTGCTCGGCGTATGCCACGGCGAGAGCGGCGACCCCGGTGCCGACGTCGAGCATGCGCGCACCCGGTGCGCTCATCAGCTCCGCCAGGCCCGACAGCACGGGCAGCCCGAACCGGGCGAAGGCCGCGGCCCCCTGGGCGCTGGCGCGACCCTGGGCCAGGACTGCCTCGTCGGGCTGGCCGGCCCACAGGTTGCCTCCCGTCGTCAGAAGTGCGGAAGTCTGCAGGAGCGGAGCCGCCGCCTGTGCCGCGACGCCGGTCCGGTCGATCCCCGGTCCGGAGAGGAACTCGGTGGTGAGGCCGAGCGCGTCGAGCACGGCCTGTGCGGCCCGGTGCTGGTCGCCCCGGCTCCCTCGCCCGCCACGAGCGCCAGCGCGGCTGCGGTCCAGGCGGCGCGGTCAGTGGTCGACAGGATCTCGCGGAGCCGGTCGGTGCCGCCGTCTTCGGACGTTGAGCTGCCGTACGTCGTCGTCATCTCGGGCGCTCTCTTCCGTCGGATCGGGGTCCAGCAGACCACCTCCGACGCCGGCGATCGTACTCGTCGGCGCGAGGCACTCTCCACATGGCTCGACCGCCTGGCCCGGCCGCCGCGAGGTTCGCGACACCCGCGCGCCCGACCCGCGCCGTTAGCCTGACCCCGACATGAAGACGTTCCTGCTCGGCGCCGGTGCCCAGAAGGCAGGTACCACCTGGCTGCACGACTACCTCGCGGCGGCGCCGGAGTGCGCCGCGCCGATCCGCAAGGAGTACCACGTCTTCGACGTCCTCGACCTCCCCGGCGAGCAGTGGCTGCGTGACCGGATCGCCCATCGCGCCGTCAGGGCCGCGCGCTCGGTCGCCGCGGGCAGACCGAGGGACATCGCGGCCCTCCTGCAGGCCGCGATGGTCGCCGACCCACAGGTGTACGTCGACCACGTCACCGGGCTGCTCCATCGCGACGACCTTACGACGCTGACCACCGACCTGACGCCGGACTACGCCCTGCTGTCGCACGAACGCTTCACCTCGATCCGCAGGGACTTCGCCGCGCGCGGGGTCCGCACCGTCGCGGTCCATTTGATGCGCGACCCCGTCGACAGGATCTGGTCACAGATCCGGATGCAGAGACAGCGCCAGCCGGAGAAGTACGCCGAGCCCGCGGAGGACCTGGTCCGCGAACGGCACACGGAGCCGCAGTACGCCGACCGCACCCGCTACGACCTCACGCTGGCCGCGCTCGACGTAGCCTTCCCCGCCGACGACCTGTACGTCGGGTTCTACGAGGAGCTCTTCACCGCGGCCGAGATCCACCGCGTCTGCGAGGTGCTCGGCGTCGGGTGCCGCGAGCCCGACTTCGGCACCCGTGCGAACGCGGCGCCGTCGGAGGTCGAGCGCCTGCCCGACGCCACGGTACGGCTCGTGGCCGAGCACTTCCGCCCGGTGTACGACGCCGTGGCGGCGCGCTGCGGCACCGACACGGTCGAGCGGCTCTGGCCGAGCAGTCGGCTCCTCAGCGGCTGACCGTCACGGCCTACTGGTCGCGGTCGCCGACGTGGTGGCCGTCGGCGACGTCGGGCTCGGGTGTGCGCAGGAGCTCCGCCTGCTTGGCGAACAGCCCCTGCACGGTCGCGCGGGCCACCACGACCGAGGTCGACTGCCAGACCATGAAGGCGCCGAGGGCGTCGCGCCATGAGGCCCCGGTCCCCGCCAGAGCGCCTCGTCGTCGGGCCGGGTCAGGCGCCCTGCATGAATCCGAGCGTCTCCTGCGCGAGCCCCGGGAACACGGCCGACACGGGGCTGCCGAAGCGTGCCGTGACGATCTCGGCCAGCACGTTGCGGTAGTCGGTGGTGACGTGGAGATCCGACTCCAGGTCGTCGCTGAGCGGCTTCCATCCCTGCTGCTGGTTGACGTAGTACGAACCACCTTTGACCCCGGCCCCGGCCACGAACATCACGTTGCCCCAGCCGTGGTCGAGCCCGCGGTTGCCGTTCTCCAGGACGCGGCGTCCGAACTCGCTGATGGTGACCAGCGTGACCTTGCCGGCCTGGTCACCGAGGTCGCCGAAGAAGGCCGCGAGCGACGTGGCCAGGTCGTGGGCGTTGCCCAGCATCTGACCGTTGCTGAGATCACCGAGGTCGACGTGCATGTCCCAGTCGCCCTGGTCCACGGTGATCACCTCCGTGCCGACGTCGCCCCGGATGATGCGGGCCGCCGCGGCGAGGGCGTTGCCGAGGTTCGACCCGCCGTAGTCGGCGCTGTGGTCCGCCTGCGCGACGGCCGGGCCCAGGTCGCTGGTGGCCTGCAGGGTGGACCGCACCGCGGTGCCCATCGGACTGCGGTCGTGGTCCCACAGGGTGTGGAGGGAACGCCGGCGCTTGCCCGCGGGGTCGGTGTCCCACTGGTCGTCCGCCGCGATCGTGGCATCGTCCAGCGAGCCCACCGTCATCAGCGGCACCGGCCCGGACAGCTCGGTCGGCGGCGTACCGTTGACGATCCCCACGCCCTGGAGTGGCGAGCCGTCGGAGTTGGTCGCGACCAGCCGGTTCAGCCACCCGATCCGGGCGCTCGAGCCCGGGTGCGCCTCCTCGACCTCTTCCATCGCGGAGAAGTGTGAGCGGTTGGCCACCGTCAGTCCGGTGGCGTGGATCGCGGCCAGGCCGCCGGCGTTCCACATGTCGGTCAGGGGAGCGAGCTTGGGGTGCAGCCCGAAGAACCCGTCGGTCGCGAGCAGCTGTCCTTGCGGGACGGCGATGGTGGGCCGCGCCTGGTAGTAGCCGGGGTCGCCGTACGGCACCACCAGGGACAGCCCGTCGGCACCCCCGCGCAGCGACAGCACGACGAGCACCGCGGACGCGGACGTCGGCGACGAGGCGGAGGCCGACACCGTGGCGGAGCCCACCATGAACGTCGCACCGCCCAGGGCGAGGGCACCGCGCAGCACGCTGCGCCGGCTCATCGCGGAGAACTCGGGGCAGCAGGCACCGTTCGGCTGGGTGGCCGGAGGGGTCATCGGGTCCATGGGAGTCACCGCCGGAGGAATTCGGGAGAGTCGAAGAAGGTCGTCAGGAGCCGTGGGAACAGCCACAGCATCACCGGGTGGTCCTTGTTCACCTGCTCGTGCGCGCCCGTGGCGACGGCCTCGCGGCACGCCTGCTGCAGGGTGTCGCTCGCGTGCCGGTGCAGGATCTGCTGCGCCATGTGGTCGACGAGGTGGTCGAACCTGGTCGTGGCCGTCGGCAGCCACGACGTGGGCTCGGGGTAGTGGATGCCCTGGCTCGGCCACCACCCGCCGGCCATCGTGTAGTGGGTGCTCATCGAGCCCATCACCCGGGACGGCGAGGCCCACGCGGCACCGACGATCGGCTGACCGTTGGGTGCCGGCCACGACATCGGCATCATCCCCATCGTGCTGGCCTGCCACAGCAGCTGGTGCGCGGCGCGATCCGGGTCCGCCGGCTTCGCCACCCTCACCCGCATCAGGCGATACGTCGCCACCAGGTCGTTCTCGGGGTCCCGGATCTTGTCGCCGATCGCATGCTGGAACTCTGCCGAGGCCACCAGTGCGCGCAGCACGGGCCGGATCTGGGTGCCGTGCTGGAGGTAGACGCGGGCGAGGTGCTTGACCAGGGACCCGGACGGGGTATCGGAGACGAAGGCGACGGCGAGCTTGCCCGCGATGTGCTGGGCGGTCTTCGGGTGGTGCGCCAGGTAGTGCAGGTAGTCGCGGGTGACCTTCCGGCCGTCGCTCGAGCTGTTCTCGTTGCGGAACCCGAGCACCCGCACCGGGTTGTGGTCGTGCGATCCCCGGTCGTAGAACGCGGCCCAGGTGTCCCACATGTCGACCCGCCAGCCGGTCAGGATCCGGGCGGAGTCGACGACGTCCCGCTCGTGGTAGCCGGCGGCGAGCCCGACCGTGTGCAGCTCGAGCAGCTCCCTGCCCTGGTTCTCGTTCGGGTGGTCCTTGTCGGAGACGGCATTGCCGAGGTAGATGCCCATCGCCGGGTGCACCGTGACCGCCTGGAGCAGCGACTCGAACGAGCCGAGAGCTCGCGCCCGGATCGCGTCGCCGTAGTGCTTGCGGTAGGCGTAGACCCCGTCGGCGCTGACCGGCACGTTGAAATGGTTCTCCCAGAACTCCGTCATGGTCTCGAGCAGCTGACGCCGGCTCTTCATCCGCCTCAGCAGCAGCCAGTTCTGGTAGTCGGCCATCACCTCCCAGCCGCCCACCCGGCCGCTGTCGTTCTCGGCCGCGATCCGCGACGTCGACCACTTCAGGTGCGGGAACCAGGAGTCGAGCGCGTCGCCGTCCGGGTCCGGCACCCGGCCCGGGGTGAGCTGCCACTCGAGCCACGCGTGGGCGCCACCCTTGTGCGTCACCTCGCGGGCCAGCGCCGGGGTCACGCCGTAGGAGAAGCGGCCGACGAGGTGGTGGGCCTGCGTCGAGAGCAGGGGTTCACCTTGCAGGCGTGCGGCGGAATGTGTCGCCGCCTCGGCCGGCCCGGCGACCATGGCCCCGCCCACGGCGAGACCGGCGCCCGCCATCACGGTACGACGGCCCGGGCGGCGCGGCGCGGCGCTTGCGGCGGCGGAGTTCATGTCGGGGCTCCCGATGGTGCAGGTCGCCACGCGGAGCCCCCCGACTGGCACGGCGACGGCGTGCAGAGGTGTGCTGCCACGGTAGTGGCCGGGCCGACGGGGCGCCCCGCTTTCCGTCGATTCGGCGCGGGGGGTCGCCGCGGGTCGGGCCCGAGCGGGTGCGGCCGGTAGAGTGCCCGCAACACCGCCAAACCAGAAGGACGATGAGTCGCGTGCTGACGTCGTGGCTCCTGCTCGGCGCCTCGGCCCTCCTGGTGGTCGCCGCTGGAGTGTTCGTGGCCGCGGAGTTCTCGTTCGTCACCGTGGACCGCAGCAAGGTCGCGCAGGCTGCCGAGCAGGGAGACCCCGGCGCCGCCGGGATTCTCAAGGCGCTGCGGTCGCTGTCGACGCAGCTGTCCGGGGCCCAGGTCGGGATCACGATCACCAACCTGGCCATCGGCTTCCTCGCCGAACCCGCGATCTCGCGGCTGATCAAGGGACCGTTGGGCTCCGCCGGCGTCCCGGGCGGCGCGGTCGGCCCGCTGGCGGTGACGATCGGCCTGACCGTCAGCTCGGTGGTCACCATTGTCTTCGCCGAGCTGGTGCCGAAGAACCTCGCGATCGCACGTCCCCTGGAGACCGCGCGGGCGACGCAGCGCTTCCAGCGGCTCTTCACCGCCGTGATGCGTGCGCCGATCCGGATCCTCAACGGCTCGGCCAACGCGATCGTGCGACGCCTCGGGATGGAACCGCAGGAGGAGCTGCGCTCGGCCCGCTCGTCGACGGAGCTCGCCTCGCTCATCTCGCGGTCCGCGGACGAGGGCACGCTGGACGCGGACACCGCCGAGCTGATGGAGCGGGCGGTGGAGTTCGCGACCCGCAGCGCCGGCGAGATCATGACCCCGCGGGTGCGAACGATCAGCCTCGAGGCCAACGACCGGGCCTGGTCGGTGATCGAGCTGGCGCGTGAGACGGGCCACTCGCGGTTCCCGGTGCTCGGTCCGGACGAAAACGTGATCGGCACGGTGCACGTGAAGCACGCCGTCGCGCTGCCCCTCCCCGAGCGTCAGACCACGCGCGTCAAGCACCTGATGACGCGGCCGATCGTGGTGCCGGACTCCCTCCGGCTGGACCCGCTCCTCACCCTCCTGCGCCAGGAAGGGCAGCTCGCGGTGGTCCTCGACGAGTACGGCGACCAAGCCGGCATCGTGAGCATCGAGGACGTGATCGAGGAGATCGTCGGCGACATCGCCGACGAGCACGATCGGCTCGGCACCCGCGCCCGACGCCACCCGGACGGCTCGTGGTCGCTGTCGGGACTGTTGCGGCCCGACGAGGTCGAGGACCTGACCGGGATCGAGCTGCCCGACCACGAGGACTACGACACGATCGGCGGCCTCGTGATGCAGGTGCTCGGTCGCGTACCCGAGCGGGGAGACGTGGCCGAGATCCCGGTTCCCGACCGTTCCGACCCGGACCAGCCCGAGCGCCAGAAGCTCGCCGTCCTCACCGTCGACCACATGGAAGGTCTGCGCATCGACCGGATCTCGCTGCGCGTCCACGACGGCGGTGAGGAGTCATGAGCACCACCACCGCCGTCTTCCTGGCGATCTTCCTGCTCTTCGGCAACGCGTTCTTCGTGGCCGCGGAGTTCGCGCTGGTGTCCGCACGGCGTACGCAGATCGAGCCGCGCGCCGAGGCGGGCTCCGCGTTCGCACGCACCACGCTGCGGGCGATGGAGCACATGTCGCTGGTGATAGGCGTGAACCAGCTCGGCATCACGGTCTGCTCCCTGGTCCTCGGCGCCGTCGCCGAGCCGACCGCAGCCCGGCTGCTCGAGCCGGGTCTGCACGCCGTCCACCTGCCGCACTCGTTCGTCCACCCGGTCGCCGTCGCCATCGGCCTCGCGGTGGTCGTCTACCTGCACGTCGTGCTGGGCGAGATGATCCCCAAGAACATCGCCCTGGCCGGACCCGACCGCGCCGCGCTGGTGCTCGGCACCCCCATCTGGGCCATCGTGTCGGTGACCCGACCGGTGATCACGGGAGTCAACGCCCTGGCCTCGACCGTGCTGCGGCTGGTCGGCGTACGCCTGATGGACGAGGTGAGCTCCACCTACACCCGCGAGGAGGTCGCGGCTCTGATCGAGGAGTCCCGCGGCGAGGGGCTGCTCGAGGACGGCGAGTACGACCGTCTCTCCGGGGCGCTCGGGTTCACCGAGAAGACGGTGGACACCGTGTTGATGCCGCCCGAGACGCTGCAGACCGTACGACGGGGGTCGACCGGCGCGGACGTCGAGGCGCTGTGTGCCGCGACCGGGTTCAGCCGCTTCCCGGTCGTCGGCGACGGCGGTGACCTGGTCGGCTACCTCCACATCAAGGACGTGCTGGAGACCGACGAGCAACGCCGCCAACGGGTGGTGGAGGACAAGTGGATCCGCCCGTTCGCCCTGGTCCGCCGCGACGACCTGCTGCACGACACCCTGGAGAAGCTGCAGAGGCGCGGTGCGCACATGGCCCGCGTGGTGGACGGCGCCGGGATCACCCTGGGAGTGGCCACCCTCGAGGACGTGATCGAGGAGCTGGTCGGCGAGATCCGGGACACCGCGCACCTGGAGTCTCCGACACCGTCGAGCAGCGGAGATTCGCGGGGCGAGGACGGTTAGGGTGTGTCCGGCGGGATCCCGATGAAGGTGCAGGCGGCAGTGGCGGACGAGGCAACGCGCGACACGCGTGTCTGGACCGTCCCGAACGCCCTGAGCATGCTGCGGCTGCTCGCCCTCCCCCTTTTCCTCTGGCTGGTTCTCGGTCCCCACGCCGACGGGTGGGCGCTGGGCGTGCTCATGGCCTCCGGGGTCACCGACTACCTCGACGGCTACCTCGCCCGCCGGCTCGACCAGGCCTCCCGGCTGGGTCAGATCCTCGACCCGGTGGCGGACCGCCTCTACATCCTGGCCGTCGTGATCGGGCTCGCCCTGCGCCACATCGTGCCGTGGTGGTTCGCCATCGTCCTGCCGCTGCGCGACGTCCTGCTGTGGGGCCTGGTGCCGATCCTGCGGACCCGGGGCTACAGCGCGCTCCCGGTCCACTTCCTCGGCAAGGCAGCCACGTTCAACCTGCTCTATGCCTTCCCGTTGCTCCTGCTCGGTGACGGCACCAGCTCCACGGCCACCCTGGCCAAGGTGTTCGGCTGGGCCTTCGCGGGATGGGGGATCGGGCTGTACTGGTGGGCCGGTGTCCTCTACTGCTACCAGGTCTACAAGCTGATCAAGACGACCGAGCCGAGGATGGTGGCGCATGGCTGAGACGCCCCCATCGACGACCCTGCCCGATCACCTCACCATGCCGCTGCTCGCCCTGATCACCCAGCGGTCGCTCGACGCCGACTACGAGCACGTCGCGAGTCGTCGCGCGGCGGGGGAGGGCCCGCCCGTCCGGCCGGTGCCGCGCCACACGGCGGCGTTCGTGCTGGTCGTGTTCGGGCTGCTGGTCACGGTGGCCGCGGTCCAGACCTCGCGCAACGCCACGGTCGACGAGTCGAGCCGGGCCAGCCTGATCGACCAGATCAACCTGCGCAGGGAGGCCATCGCCAACCTCCAGCGCCAGCTGTCCCACGATCAGAGTCGTCAGCTGTCGCTGCAGCAGACGCTCACCGGGCTCGACACCGCACAACAGGCCACCCGCTCGCGCCTGCAGCGTCTGGGGGTGCGCACCGGCTTCGGCGCCGTACGCGGTCCCGGAGTCGAGATGACGGTCGCCAGCGCGCCGGGCAGCGATGCTTCTCACACCGTTCGCGACTCCGACCTCGCACTCCTCACCGACGCGCTCTGGGCGGCCGGCGCCGAGGCGATCAGCGTGAACGACCAGCGACTCACGGTGCTGAGCTCGTTCCGCAACGTCGGCATCGGCATCCTGGTGAACTCCCAGCCGGTCAACCCTCCGTACCTCTTCCAGGTGATCGGCAACCCGGACGCCCTCCCGGCCAACCTGCTGGCGAGCTCGGCCGGAGGACGGTGGTACGCACTCAAGGACAGCCTCGGCTTCCGGTTCGACGTCAAGAACGGCGGCACGATGACGCTGCCGGCGGCACCGCCGGTGACGCTGCGATCGGCAGAGATCGCCTCCCGGAAGAACATCGACGCTCGTACGCAGGGGGACAGCTCGTCATGATTGCGGCACTCGGATTGCTCGTCGGCGTCGTGCTCGGGTTGATCTTCACCCCGGACGTGCCGGCCGGCCTCGACCCCTACCTACCGATCGCGGTCGTGGCCGCGCTGGACGCGGTGTTCGGCGCACTCCGCGCCTACCTGGAGGGCATCTTCGACGACAAGGTGTTCGTCGTCTCCTTCGTCTCCAACGTCGTGATCGCGGCGGCCATCGTCTACCTCGGCGACAAGCTGGGGGTCGGCGGCCAGCTGTCGACGGGCGTGATCGTGGTCCTCGGCATCCGGATCTTCTCCAACGTCGCTCAGATCAGGCGGTACGTCTTCCATGCCTGAGGAGTACCCCGAGCACGGCGAACCCGAGCGCCCCGCCACCGGGTCGGCGGAGGAGGTGGGTCGCCAACGCCTGCGTGACGCTCTGATGCGTCCTTCGCGCGGCCAGGCGGTCGTCGGGGTGCTCCTGGCGGTGCTCGGTTTCGCTGCGATCACCCAGGTGCGCACGAACACCACCGACAACACCTACGCCGGCTACCGCGAGCAGGACCTCGTGGACGTGCTGTCGGGCCTGGCCGGCACCTCCCAGCGTGCCCAGCTCGAGATCAACCGCCTGGAGGCGACCGCCCGCGACCTCGAGGCGAGGCGACGTGGTGCCACTGTCGCCCTCAATGCCGCCCAGAAGCAGGAGCAGGAGCTCAGCATCCTGGCCGGCTGGGTCCCCGTCACCGGCCCGGGCATCCGGCTGACCGTCACCGAAGGCCCGCGCCCGATCGACGTCGACTCCGTCCTCGACACCATCGAGGAGCTGAGGTCGGCCGGAGCGGAGGCCATGCAGATCAACGGCAAGGTCCGGTTGGTCGCCCAGAGCTCCGTGCAGTCGGCCCCCGGCGGCCTGGTCGTCGACGGCGCTCTGCTCAGCTCGCCGTTCGTCCTCGATGCGATCGGTGACCCGCACACCCTGGCGGGAGCGCTCAGCCTGATCGACGGGCCGATCTCGCAGTTCCGGGAGGCCGGCGCCCAGGTCGACGTGCAGCCCGAGAAGGCCCTCGACATCACCGCCGTGCACAAGCAGACGACGCCGCAGTTCGCCCAACCTGAATAATCAAGCCCAGCCAGCCTGCCGGATCCGGCAGCCCACGCGACCGAAGGAGAGCCGTGTACCCCGAGGACCTGAAGTACACCCAGGAGCACGAGTGGGTCCGCAGTCCCGGCGACGCCGAGGGATCGGTCAGGGTCGGGATCACCCACTTCGCCCAGGACGCCCTCGGCGACATCGTCTACGTGTCGCTCCCGGCCGTCGGCGACGCCGTGACCGCGGGCACCGCCTGCGGCGAGCTGGAGTCGACGAAGTCGGTCAGTGACGTCTACGCGCCGGTCGACGGGGAGGTCGTCGCGGTGAACGAGAGTCTCGACGTGACACCGGAGCTGGTGAACAGCGACCCGTACGGCGGAGGCTGGCTCTACGAGCTCACGCCGACCGACCCGGCCGCCGTGGCGGGGTTGATGGACGCGGCGGCGTACCAAGGGACCCTGGCGGGCTGACGAGGTTCCCGGCCGCGCGCGGGAAGTCGCGACCGGCCTCGGGGGAGCCTGATAGGTTCGCACCAACCATCAACCTCAGCCCGGTGCTGAGGGTTCGGCAGCGAACAGGAGACCATCACCGATGCCGTACTGCACCAACTGCGGCAACGCGAACCCGGATGACGCGCGCTTCTGCTCCCAGTGCGGGACCCCACTGGTGGCCGAGGGTGCGTCCGACTCCACCGCGACGATCAACGTCGCGGGTGCGGAACGCACCGAGATCTCCTCCGACCGCCAGCTCAACCCGGTCGATGCCGCCGCCGTCGACGCGCTGCCGATGGGCTCGGCCCTGCTGGTCGTGCAGCGCGGGCCCGGAGCCGGCAGCCGGTTCCTGCTCGACAACGACGTCACCACGGCCGGCCGGCACGCGGACAGCGAGATCTTCCTCGATGACGTCACCGTCTCCCGCAGGCACGCGACGTTCACCCGCGAGGGCGACGCGTTCACCGTCGCCGACGCGGGCAGCCTGAACGGCACCTACGTCAACCGCGACCGGATCGACACGGTCGTGCTCAAGGACACCGACGAGGTCCAGATCGGCAAGTACCGACTGGTCTTCTTCCAGGGCCACGAGAACCCATGAGCGAGCCGCTCGGCACGGGAGCCGCGACGGCGGGCCGGGTCCGGCTCAACATCGGTGAGGTCCTGGACCGGCTGCGGCCGGACTTCCCGGGCGTCACCATTCCCAAGATCCGCTTCCTCGAGGACAAGGGACTCGTCAAGCCCGAGCGCACACCGTCGGGCTACCGGAAGTTCTCCGGCGACGACGTCGACCGGCTGCGCTACGTCCTTCGCATGCAACGCGACCACTATCTCCCGCTCCGGGTGATCGGGGAGCACCTCGATGCGATCGACCGTGGCCTCGAGCCACCGCCGATCGACCCGGTGGTGCCCACCGTGCCGACCGTGGCCCTGGCCGCGGACGGCCTCCCGTCGGCCGGGTCGTTCAGCCGTCGCGACCACGTGCGGTTGTCGCGCAAGGAGCTGCTCAAGATCGCGGAGATCTCCGACGACCTGCTGACGCAGCTCGAACAGTACGGCCTGGTGACTGCGCGCACCGGGACCGGTCACTACGACACCGATGCGCTCGTCATCGCCACGACCGCACGCGAGCTCGCCGAGTTCGGCTTCGAGCCCCGGCACCTGCGGGCGTTCAAGACGTCGGCCGACCGCGAGGTCGGTCTGGTCGAGCAGATCGTCGCCCCGCAGAAGAGGGGGCGGGACGCCTCGGCGCGGGCGCGCGCCGAGGAGACCGTCAGCGAGATCGCGGCCCTCTCCGTGCGGCTGCACGCCACCCTCGTCAAGGCCGGTCTGCGCAGCGTCTGACGCCGCGTGGGGCCCCCCCGGCCGGGGGTAGTGTGGACGTCATGCGCGAGGTCGATGTCCTGGGTGTGCGGGTGGAGATGCCGTCGAACTCCCCGATCGTGCTGCTGCGCGAGGTGGAGGGCCAGCGCTACCTGCCGATCTGGATCGGGGCGGTCGAGGCGACCGCGATCGCGTTCGCCCAGCAGGGCGTCGTACCCCCGAGGCCGCTGACCCACGACCTGCTCAAGGACGTCCTGGACTCGACCGGCAACGAGCTCACCGAGGTGCACATCACCGAGGTGAAGGACGGCATGTTCTTCGCCACCCTCGTGCTCGCGTCGGGGGTCGAGGTCAGTGCCCGGCCGTCGGACTCGATCGCCCTCGCCCTGCGCACCGGTAGCCGGATCCTGTGCGCCGACGAGGTGCTCGCCGAGGCCGGGCTGGACGCCCCGGCCGAGCAGGAGGACGAGGTCGAGAAGTTCCGCGAGTTCCTCGACCAGGTCTCGCCGGAGGACTTCGAGGCGTTGTGAGGGCACCTCAAGCCTCGCCCTCAGGTAGAGGTTGAGGGTTGCGACACGCCGCCGCTATCTTTGACGAGTCTCGGGCTCAGCCTTACCTTTAACTGTCCCCGTTGTAACTCCACCGATGTGGTTGCGCCGCGATCGCTCGGTTTTCCCAGGAGTTACGCACAGCGGGGTTAGCCGACGGAGGTCGTAGTGAACGACAACGAGCAGCACCACGCCGAGGACAAGGCCCGTCAGGCCGAGGCGGCCGAGACCGCCGAGGAGCAGGGCCTGCTCTTCACCGACGACGTGTCCACGCTGCCCAGCGACACCGGCTACCGCGGCCCCACCGCCTGCAACGCCGCCGGCATCACCTACCGCCAGCTCGACTACTGGGCACGCACCGGCCTGGTCGAGCCGACCGTGCGCGGCGCCACCGGCTCCGGGTCGCAGCGCCTCTACTCGTTCCGCGACATCTTGATCCTCAAGGTGATCAAGCGGCTCCTCGACGCGGGCATCTCCCTGCAGCAGATCCGCACCGCAGTGCAGCACCTGCGGGCGCGCGGCACCGACGACCTGACCCGCGTGACCCTGATGAGCGACGGCGCGTCGGTCTACGAGTGCACGACCAACGACGAGGTCATCGACCTGCTCCAGGGTGGCCAGGGAGTGTTCGGCATCGCCATCGGTGGAGTCTGGCGCGAGATCGAGGGCACGCTGGCCGAGCTTCCCAGCGAGCGCACCGCCGAGGAGCCCCAGGCCACCGAGGCCGCCGACGAGCTCGCTGCCCGACGCGCCGCCCGCAAGCTCGGCTGACGCGCGCCCCGCGGGGTCACGGGTTAGACTGGGGTCGCTGACGATCCCGCACGGGAGAGTCTCTGCCCGGGCCCGGCCCGGGAGCGGAGCGCCGAAGGGGCAACCCCTCCCCGGAACCTCTCAGGCGCCAGGACCGTGCGGGCTAGGCAACTCTGGAGCGCGAGCGACAGAGGGGGAGGCGAATCGAACCCACGCGTCGAGGAGCCCCCGTTGAGCCACCCGTCCGCCTTTGCCGATCGTCACCTCGGGCCCCGCCCGGACGACGTGTCCCGCATGCTCGAGGTCGTGGGCTTCGAGTCCCTCGACGAGCTGATGGCCGCCGCGGTCCCCACCGCGATCGCCTCGGACACCCTCGACCTGCCCGAGCCGCTCTCCGAGCACGAAGCTGCCCGAGAGCTGCGCCGCCTGGCCGAGGCCAACCGGCCGGCGGAGTCGATGATCGGGCTCGGCTACCACGCCACGATCACGCCCCCGGTGATCCGCCGCAACGTCCTGGAGGACCCCGCCTGGTACACCGCCTACACGCCGTACCAGCCCGAGATCTCGCAGGGCCGGCTCGAGGCGCTGCTCAACTTCCAGACCGTGATCGGCGACCTCACCGGGCTTCCCACGGCCAACGCCAGCCTGCTCGACGAGGCGACCGCGGCGGCCGAGGCCATGACGCTGGTACGCCGTTCCCAACGGTCGACGACCGGCGACTTCGTCGTCGACGCGGACGCGCTGCCGCAGACCATCGAGGTGGTCCGCACCCGGGCCGCCGCGATGGGGATCGACATCGTGGTCGCCGACCTGGCCGCCGGACTGCCCGAGGGCGACCTGTCCGGCGTGCTCGTGCAGTACCCCGGCGCCTCGGGTCGGATCCTCGACCCCGGGCCGGTCATCGAAGCGGCCCACGAACGCGGCGCGCTCGCGGTCGTGGCTGCCGACCTGCTGGCCCTCACCCTGCTCGAGTCACCGGGCGAGCTGGGCGCCGACGTCGTGGTCGGGTCGTCCCAACGGTTCGGCGTCCCGATGTTCTACGGCGGTCCTCATGCCGGCTTCATGGCGGTCTCGGCAGGTCTGGAGCGGCACCTGCCGGGCCGCCTGGTCGGAGTGTCGATCGACGCCGAGGGCCGCCCGGCGTACCGCCTCGCGCTGCAGACCCGCGAGCAGCACATCCGGCGCGACAAGGCGACCTCCAACATCTGCACCGCCCAGGTCCTGCTGGCCGTGGTCGCCTCCATGTACGCCGTCTACCACGGCCCCGACGGGCTCCGGGCGATCGCCGAGCGGGCCAGCGGCCTGGCGCACGGTCTCGCCGCCGGGCTGCGCAAGGGCGGAGTCGACGTCGTGCACGACGACTTCTTCGACACCGTGCTCGCGGCGGTGCCGGGTGCCGCGGCCGACGTCGTCCGACGCGCCCGCGAGTCGGGGATCCAGCTCCGGCTGGTCGACAGCGACCACGTCTGCATCAGCGTGGGGGAGACCGCACGCGACGACCAGATCGTGGCCGTGCTGGCGGCCTTCGGGGTGCCCGAGGTGGCAGACGCCGGAGACCGTCTCGTCCCGCCCGGCCTGGCCCGCGCCACGCCGTACCTCACCCACGAGGTCTTCTCCAGCCATCACAGCGAGACCCAGATGCTGCGCTACCTGCGCCGGCTCTCCGCGCGCGACTACGCCCTGGACCGCGGGATGATTCCGCTGGGCTCCTGCACGATGAAGCTGAACGCGACCACGGAGATGGAGCCGGTCTCGATGCACGGCTTCGCCGACCTGCACCCGTTCGCGCCCGCCGCGGACGCGGAGGGCTATCGCGAGCTGATCGGTCAGCTCGAGCAGTGGCTGGCCGAGGTCACCGGCTACGAGGCGGTCTCGATCCAGCCCAACGCCGGCTCACAAGGCGAGCTCGCCGGTCTGCTCGCGATCCGCGCCTACCACCGCGCCAACGGCGACGACGGCCGCTCGGTCTGCCTGATCCCGTCGTCGGCACACGGCACCAACGCCGCCTCCGCGGTGATGGCCGGGATGCAGGTCGTCGTGGTCGCGGCGTCCGCCGACGGGTCGGTCGACCTGGACGACCTCCGAGCCACGTGTGAGAAGCACGCCGACTCGCTCGCGGCCATCATGGTGACCTACCCCTCGACCCACGGCGCCTACGAGGACACGATCACCGAGCTCTGCTCGATCGTGCACGAGGCCGGCGGCCAGGTGTACGTCGACGGCGCCAACCTCAACGCGCTCCTGGGCCATGCCCGGCCCGGTGAGTTCGGGGGCGACGTCTCCCACCTCAACCTGCACAAGACCTTCTGCATCCCGCACGGTGGTGGGGGACCCGGCGTCGGCCCGGTCGGCGTGCGGGTGCACCTCGCGCCGTACCTGCCGTCGCACGGGCAGCACCCCGACCCGGAGAAGCGCGAGGGGATCGGTGCCATCAGCGCCGCGCCGTACGGGTCGGCGGGCATCCTGCCCATCTCATGGGCCTACATCGCGATGATGGGCGCCGAGGGGCTGCGTCGCGCGACCGCGACGGCCGTGCTGTCCGCGAACTACGTCGCCGCGCGGCTCGACGAGGCGTTCCCGGTGCTCTACAAGGGCCACGGCGGGCTGGTCGCGCACGAGTGCATCCTCGACCTGCGCGCGATCACGAAAGCCTCCGGCGTCACGGTCGACGACGTCGCGAAGCGGCTCATCGACTACGGCTTCCACGCCCCGACGATGTCGTTCCCGGTCGCCGGCACCTTGATGGTGGAGCCGACCGAGTCCGAGGACCTCGCCGAGATCGACCGGTTCTGTGACGCGATGCTGGCGATCCGCGCCGAGATCGAGCAGGTCGAGGCGGGGGAGTGGAGCGTCGACAAGTCACCCCTGCGCGGTGCCCCGCACACCTCCCGCGCGATCGTCGGTGACTGGGACCGTGCCTACCCGCGCGAGATCGCGGCGTTCCCGACCGGACCCGACCCCGACAAGTACTGGCCTCCGGTGGCGCGGGTCGACCAGGCGTACGGCGACCGGCACCTGGTCTGCGCGTGCCCTCCGCCGGCGGCCTTCGCCGAGGCCTGAGCGGCTACATCGCCTGCGAGACGCTCGACATGTTGAAGTCCGGCACCCGTAGAGCCGGCATCGCGGTACGCGAGAAGTAGTCGTCGCCCCACTCCCGGCTGAACGCCGGACCGGTCGCCGAGGCGTGCGAGAAGCGGCGCAGCAGGTCGACCGGGCTCTCGTTGAAGCGGAAGTTGTTCACCGCGCCGGTGATCTCGCCGTTCTCGACGAGGTAGACGCCGTCACGGGTCAGGCCGGTGAGCAGCAGGGTCTGCGGGTCGACCGCGCGGATGTACCACAGGCAGGTCAGCAGGAGCCCACGCTCGGTCCCGGCGACCAGGTCGTCGATGGTGCCGGTCGCGCCGTCCACCTCCAGCACCAGGTTGTCGATCGCCGCGGTGACCGGCTGGCCGGTGAGGTCGGCGGTCTCGCGGCTCTGGCGCAGCGCCGAGAGCTGCCCGTGGTCGATCCATGCGGTGCGCGCCAGGGGTAGGCCGTTGTCGAACACCGAGTCGTCGTCGCCCGAGGCCTGCACGACGGCGTGAGGTGCGCACTCCAGCCCGGGGTAGACCGGGTCGGAGTAGAGCGTCACCTCGGGCCGGGTGATCGTCTCGCCGATCCGGGTGCCGCCGCCACGTCTGCTGTAGACCGACTGCCCGTCGTGCGCGTCGCGGGCGCCCGCGTTGTAGTAGGCGTCGATCATCAGGTCGGCGACCGCGGCGGGCGGCAGGATCGTGTCGTAGCGGCCGGCCGGCAGGTCGACCCGGCGCCCCGCCCACCCCAGCCGTTGAGCGAGCGTGGCCTCGATGGCGAGCGCGTCCACGCCCACGAAGTCGCGGGTCGCACCGCCCACCCAGGCGCTGTTGGTGAGGTCGGTGGTCTTGCCGGTGCAGGCGTAGTGGCCGGTGGGCTGCACGTGCCGGAGCCGCATCCCGTTCGTGGAGCCGACGTACGTCGTCGTCACGTGATGGTCGACGAAGCCGTACAGGATGCGTCCTCCGTGGCGCGCGCGGCCGAACGCCTCGCCCAGCGCCGGCGCGAAGACGTCGAACGCGTGGATGTCGGTCTCGCCCGGCTCGTCGTCCCAGGCGGTGTCCGCGGTGCCCTCGACGAGGTCGTGCGCGTCGGCCGCCGGGCTCGCCGCGCGGGCCGCGGCGTCGGCCGCGGTGACCAGGTCGTCGACCTGCTCGACCGAACCGGCCGTGCCCGACACCGACCCCACGCACACCCCGCCGGACTGCCGGGCGAACGCGATCACGGTGACGTCGACGCCGCGCATCACGCCGTTGGTGGTCAGCGTGTTGTTGGCCCAGCGGAGGTTGGCGCTCGTCCGGTGGTGGGCGATCACGATGCAGTCCTCGGCCGTCGACGCGGCCAGGGCGTGCTCGACGAGCTCCTGGACCGTGGCAGGCATCAGTGGGCTCCCTCGTCGTTGGTGTTCAGGATGCGTACGCCGCGGAACAGAGCGCTCGGGCAGCCGTGGCTCACCGACGCGACCTGGCCGGGCTGCGCCTTTCCGCAGTTGAAGGCGCCCCCCAGCTCCCAGGTCTGCGGACCGCCGACCGCCTCCATGGAGCGCCAGAAGTCGGTCGTCGTCGCCTGGTACGCCGCGTCGCGGACCTGGCCGGCCAGGCGACCTTCCTCGATCCGGTAGAACCGTTGGGCGGTGAACTGGAAGTTGAACCGCTGCATGTCGATCGACCACGACTTGTCGCCGACGACGTACAGCCCCTGCTCGACCCGTCCGATCAGGTCGGCGGTGGAGACATCCTCGGCGCCGGGCTGCAGCGACACGTTGGCCATCCTCTGGATCGGGATGTGGCCCGACGAGTCGGCGTAGGCACAGCCGTTGGAGCGGCCCCGGCCGTCAACGGAGTTGAGCTCCGGATGGAGGTGCGCCATCGGGCGGTCCAGCTGGTAGCCGACCAGGACGCCGTCGCGGATGATGTCCCAGCTCTGCGTGGCCACGCCCTCGTCGTCGTACCCGATGGTGGCCAGGCCGTGCTCGACCGTGCGGTCTCCGGTGACCTGCATGACGGGTGAGCCGTACTCGAGGGTGCCGAGCTGGTCGATCGTGGCGAACGACGTGCCGGCGTAGTTGGCCTCGTAGCCGAGCGCCCGGTCCAGCTCGGTCGCGTGGCCGATCGACTCGTGGATGGTGAGCCAGAGGTTGCTCGGGTGGATGACGAGGTCGTGGACACCGGCTTCGACGCTCTTCGAGACCAGCTTCTCGTCGAGCAGGTCGGGGACCTCCGCGAGCTCGGCGTCCCAGTCCCACGCACCGTCGGCGGCCGACCCCACGACGTACTCCCAGCCGCGGCCGACCGGCGGGGCGATCGAGGTCATGTCGTCGAAGGTGCCCGTGTTGTCGTCGGCGCCCATCGCGGTGAAGGTCGGCAGCAGCCGGACCCGCTGTTGAGTGGTGCGCGAACCGGCGGTGTCGGCGTAGTACTTGTTCTCGAAGACCTGGTACAGCCCGGCGGTCGCGTGCGCCACGGCCGGGTGTCTGCGCAGCCGCTGGGTCCAGTCGATCAGGACCGCGGACTTCTCGGCGAGAGGTACGGCGAAAGGGTCCTGGGCGTACGACGACACCCACTCGACGTCGTCGTAGACCGGCTCGGGGG
>DAINSL010000013.1:34810-39564 GCA_036741335.1 Nocardioides sp.
TGCGCCTCCTCGATGACCTGGCGGAGCGCATGCCGGTCGGCGCTCGCGACGCGATCGACATCGGGACCGGCTCGGGGGCGATCTCCACCGGCACCGTCGTCATGGCCGCGGAGACCCGAGCGACCGCGACCGCGGTCTCGGCCACGCGCACCGCCTCATCGATGGTGAGGTGGACCGCGGCGGCGAAACCCCAGGCGCCACCGTGGATCACGCGGACGGCGAACCCGAGGTCCTCGCTGTCGGAGGCGCCCTGGAGGGCACCATCACGGACCCGGACGTCCTGGTAGCGGACCCGCTCGAACCGGAAGTCGGCATGCGTGGCGCCCAGCTCGCGGGCTCGCGCGAGCGCCGCGTCGCCCAGCGCGCGATAGGGGAGGGAGGTGAACCCGCGGTCGAGACGAGACATGTCCCGAACCTATCGGGTGCCGACTCAGGCCCGAAGGCGCACCGTGGAGGGCCCGTGGTCGTGGGGCTTGTGCACCTGGACCTGCACCGGGATGCGGCTGCTCATCTCGGCCACGTGGCTGACCACCCCGACCGTGCGGCCCGACTCGCGCAGGGAGTCGAGGGTGTCCATGACCAGGTCGAGCGACGTCGTGTCGAGCATGCCGAAGCCTTCGTCGACGAACAGGGTCTGCAGCGAGGCCCCACCCGCCTCGGCGGTGATCACGTCGGCCAGGCCGAGCGCCAGCGCCAGCGCGACCACGAACGTCTCTCCGCCCGAGAGCGTGACCGGGTCGCGGGTCACTCCGGTCCAGTCGTCGCGGACCACCAGGGTCATCCCGCCCCGGCGTTCGCCGGCGCCGGCCAGGTCGGTGTGCTCGAGGCTGTAGCGCCCGTGGGTCATCACCGCGAGCCTGAGGTTGGCGGCGTCCGCCACCTGCGAGAGCCGCCACGCCACGACGTAGGCGGAGAGCTGGATCTGCCACCTGTTGTCGGCTGCCTTCCCCTCGCAGAACGCGGACAGGTGGGTGGCCAGCTCGAGCTGTCGGCGCACCGGATCCCACGCCTGGTCGCGGTCGGACAGCTCGGCGATCAGGGTGCCGAGTCGCTCCCATCGTCCGCGTAGGTCCGCGACCTCGGCGTCGGCCCGCGTCCGGGCCGCTTCCGCCGCCCCGTGCACCGACTGCAGCGCGGCCACGTCGGGAGGCTCGACGCCGGCGAGGTCTGCCAGCTCGGGGTCCGCCAGCAGCGCCGCCACGGCCGCGACCCGGGCGTCGTGCCGGGTGAGGTCGAGGTCGAGCGCGGTGAGCTCGGCCGGACGCAGCAACGACTGCTCGGCGTCGGCCGCCGAGGCGAAACCGGCCTCCAGCGCAGCCGTCGCGCGTGCGCCGTGGGACTCGGCGAGCGCGCGACCTGCCTCGTCGAGGTCGTGGCCGGCGCCGCGCGCCGCCTCGATCGTCCGCAGCCGGTCGGCCGTGTCGATGTGGGCCGCGCGTGCGTCGGCGTACGGCGTGTCCGTGAGCGCCGCGTTCAGCTCACGGTCGAGGACGGCCACCCGCCCGGCGAGATCGCCGCGCTGCGCCTGCAGCACCGCCCGACGGGTGCCGAGCTCCTGCGCCTCGAGGAGCTCTGCACGGCAACGCTCGACCGCTGCGGTCAGCTCGGTCTCCAGGGCCGCGGCTGAGTCCACCGTCTCCGCGAGGTGCCGGGCCCGGGCGCGGCCCTCATCGAGCGTGGCGCGGAGCTCCGGCACCGGAGTGTCACCCGCGGACGCGCTGGCCTGGTCGATCGCGGCCGCGAGCTCGCGCACCTTGAGGTCATGGAGATGCTGCGCGGTGTTGGCATCGTCGACGCGCCGTTGGGCCGCCCGCTCGGCCTCGGCGTCGGGTGCATCCGGGTGAGGCTCCGCGGGATGTGGATGCTCGGCGGACCCGCACACCGGGCAACCCGCACCGACCGCGAGCGCGCCGGCGAGCTCCGCGGCCATGCCGTCGATGCGCGCCTCCCGAAGCGTGAGCCAGGCGTCCTTGGCGTCGAGCGCTCGAGCGGTCGCGACGCGGAGATCGCTGACGGCCGACTCGTGGGCGCTGGTGAGGATCTCCGCCTGCTCGTGTGCGCGCAGCCGGGTGCGGACCTCCTCGATCGTCGCCCGCACCTCGGGAAGCGCCAGCTGCGCGGCGCGGACCCCCTCGCGGCGCGAGGTCAGGACGTCGATCACGACACCGATGTCGGAGGTGTCGAGCTCGTGGTGGCGGGCTTCGATCGCGTCGCTCTCGTCGGCACAGGTGTCCAGCCGGTGTCGCAACGATGCCGACTCCTCGGCCCGGGGCACCAGCGCTTCGAAGCGAACGGCCGTCCGCCGCAGCGCCTCGGTCTCGGCGCGCAGGTCGTCGGGGGCTTCCCCCAGCATCGCGACGAGTCGTTCGGTGGCCGCAACGTGCGCCGACGACGCGGCCTCGAACGCAGCCTCGCGGGCGACGACGAGCGGGGTCAGCACCGCCACGGGCACGGCTCGCCGGGCGGCATCGACGCTGATGCGCAGCGGTTGGATCGATGCCGCGCTCGCGGCGAGCGACGCCTGCTCCGCCAGGGCCGCGTGGTGGCGCGACACGCGTGCGGCGAGATCGCGACCGGCCTCGAGCTCACCGCGGACCCGCGTCTCGTCGGCCGAGGCCGCGCCCGCGCGCTCCGTCACGGCCGCGAGATCCTGCCCGAGCTCGTCGAGGAGTACGCCGGCCCACCTCAGCGGGTCGTCGGCGTCGTCGGTCTCCGGCACGGGGGACTGGGCGACCTCGCTGATCCGGTTGACCAGCTCACGCACGCCCGTCTCGTGGTCGGCCGAGTTACGGCGCAGCGCCAGGCGGTGGTCGCGCAACCACGCCTCCACCCGTTGGAAGCGACCGGTGTGGAACAGCTGTTGCAGCAGGGCCTGCCGCTCGGTCGCGGTCGACTGGAGAAACGCCTGGAACTGACCCTGGGGCAGGATCACGACCTGGCAGAACTGGGTGAGGTTCATGCCCACCAGCCGCGTCATCAGCTGGCCGGCCTCGTCGAGCCGGGACGTGACCGGCTGCCACCCGTCGCCGACGCGCCGCGAGACGCTCACGGTCGACTGCTGCGGCGTCGTGCCGATGCCACGCCGCTTGGGTCGCTCCCAGGCCGGGGTACGGACGATGCGGTAGGTGCCGGCCGAGAAGCCCGCCTCGAGTTCGACCATGGGCGCCTCCCCGGGACCTGCGTGGTCGGACCGGAAGCGGCGCGCGGCGTTGCGCTCGCCCGGCACCGCGCCGTACAGCGCGAAGCAGACCGCGTCGAGGATGCTGGACTTGCCGGCGCCGTTGCTGCCGGTCAGCAGGAAGAGTCCGGCGTCGTTCAACGCCGCGAAGTCGAGGTCGACCGGCTCGGCGAACGGGCCGAACGCGCTGATCCGCAGCCGCTGGATGCGCATCAGCCACCACCGCCGGGCACCGGGTCGGCGTCGGGGTCGTCGCCGCACCCGTCGAACGCCGCGACCAGCAGGGCGCGCTCCTCGGGCGTGGCCGGCGACCCTCGCATCTCGCGGACGAAGTCGGTGGCAATCTCGTGCCCGGGCCGGTGCGGAGCAGCGGCCCGACGATGCCGGTCGGCCCGCTCGCCGCTCGGCGTGAATGCGAGTTCCAGCGCGTGGGGAAAGCGGGACTGCAGCCGCTCCATGGCCTGCACCGGTCGTTGGGGATCGGTCAGCGTGGCCTGCACCCACGCCTGCTCGGCCCGGGCGTGAGCGGGGTCCTCGAGGAGCTCGGCGAGGGTGCCGGAGAGCCGGGCCAGGGGCCGAGGAACCGGTGCCTCAACGAGCTCGACCGCCTCGAGCCCGCGAGCACCCAGGTCGACCAGCCAGCAGCCCTTGACGTGGGAGGCCTCGGAGAAGGAGTAGGCGAGCGGTGAGCCGCTGTAGCGCACCGAGTCGGTGAGCACCTGTCGGCCATGGAGGTGGCCCAGGGCGGTGTAGTCGATGCCGTCGAACAGCGAGGTGGGGACGATCGAGATGCCGCCCACGCTGATGTCACGCTCGGAGTCGCTCGGCTCGGCACCGGCGACGAAGGCGTGGGCGAGAACGACCGAGCGGGTGCGCGGCCGGGCGGCGAGATCGCCACGGACCCGGCGCATCGCCTCGGTCAGCGCTGATTCGTGGGAGCGCACGGGCAGGAGCCAGGGCTCGTGGAGCGCGATCGGGTCGAGATAGGGAAGTGCGTGGACCGCGACCTCGCCGTGAACGTCGGACAGCACGACCGGATCTCCCACACCGGCCGGGTCGGTGCGGATGAAGACGCCGGCAGCGTCGATCAGTCGGGAGGAGAAGCCGAGCCGCTGGGCGGAGTCGTGGTTGCCGCTGCTGATCACGACCGATGCCCGCGACGCCGCCAGCCGGGCCAGCGCCTCGTCGGCCAGCGCCACGGCGTCGACGTGGGGGAGTGCGCGGTCGTAGACATCGCCGGACACCACGACGAGGTCCACCTGCTCGGCCTCGACGACACCGACCAGGTGGTCGACGAAGCTCGCCTGGTGCTCGAGCATGCCCACGCGGTGGAACGAGCGACCCAGGTGCCAGTCGGAGGTGTGGAGGATCCGCACACCACGAACCTAAGGACCACCGCCGACAGGGCGGTGGCCCCACGCCGGTCAGGTGTAGCGAACCGACCGGTCGGAGCGGGTGAAACCGTGCAGCCGCAGGCCGGCCTGCCCGGCCAGGTGGACCGCGAGCGCCGACGGTGCGCCGACGGCCACCAGAGCGCCGACTCCCGCGGCGACGGCCTTCTGCACCAGCTCGAACC
>DAINSL010000013.1:39574-44156 GCA_036741335.1 Nocardioides sp.
CCCGGCCCGGCCGCTGACCACCAGGCAGGCCGCCGACGGTGACTCCCCGGCCAGCACCCGGGCGCCGGTCACCTTGTCGACGGCGTTGTGGCGCCCGACGTCCTCGCGTACGACGATCAGGTCACCGTCGGCGGTGAAGAGCCCGGCCGCATGGACCCCGCCGGTCCGGGCGAACACGGACTGTTCCCCACGCAGCATCTGCGGCAGCCGGCGTACGACGTCGGGCTCCGGCAGCGCCTTGTCCCACCGCGGTCCTCGGGTGATCGTGAGAGCCGCCTCGATGCTGTCCTTCCCACACACCCCGCAGGCGGACGACCCACTCGACAGGCCGGCATGCCGGTGATCGAGCTCCACCGGGGACATCGAGGTCACGGTGACGACGTTGAACTCCTGCTCCGGGGCCAGGTCGGTGTCGGTGCAGTACCCGACAGCGGACAGGGAGCCCGGTGCGACCAGTCCCTCGTGCACCGCCCAGCCCGCGGCCAGCTCGAAGTCGTGGCCCGGGGTCCGCATCGTCACCCAGGCCCGCTGCGGTCCCGAACCGGGCCACTCCAGGCGGATCTCCAGCGGTTCCTCCGCGGCGACGGTGTCCTCGTGGACACGCTCCTCGCCCTCCAGCTGCTCCGCCACCCGCACCCGTACGGTGGCGCCGGGTCGCCGCTGGAGGTCGGTCACGGCCCCACACTATGAGCACTCGCGCAACGCGGCGGACCACCACGCAACCAAATGGCCGGTGCGCGCGTCTGTTCGAGCAGACAGCGCTGACCACGGGGAAGGCGCCCTACGGAGGGAAACTGATGAGGAAACCCAACTCTCGGGTCCGCGTACTGGCCTCGGCCGCGGTCGCGACCGGGCTCTGCCTCAGTGCCGCGACGGTGGTCTCGGCGCCGTCCCAGGCCGCGTCCGGGACGTGCGACACCGCGTACCCGGTCGCCGACCTCACCGCCGGCCAGGACGTCAACGGACTCACGGTCTCGAGTGGCACGGTGCCCGAGGCCTTCACCGGCGAGCTGCTCGGTGTGCTCAAGGACGGCATCGAGCCCGGCGTCGACATGATCATGATGCGCCTGACCTCGAGCGAGATCGACCTCGTGGGCGGGATCTGGGCGGGCATGTCCGGCTCGCCGGTCTACGCCTTCGACGGTCGCCTGATCGGCGCGGTCGCCTACGGCCTCGCCTGGGGTACGACGCCGGTCGCCGGCATCACGCCGTACGAGGACATGCAGCGGTACGCCGGCACGCCGCCGACGCCCATCCGCGTCGGCGTCCCGACCTCGGCCGCCCGCACCATCGCGAGGTCGACCGCCGTCACGTCGCAGCAGGCCGACCAGGGCTTCTCCGAGCTCAAGGTGCCGACCGGCATCGCCGGGCTGAGCCCGCGGGTGCTGGCCCGCGACACCGGCCGGCCGTACCTGGACAAGCACGGCTATGTGGCCGGGCGGGCGGGCGCGACCGTCGGTCCCTCCGTGGCCGACATGATCGCCGGCGGCAACCTCGTGGCCACGCTCTCGACCGGGGACGTCCTCCAGGGTGCGATCGGCACGATCACGTCGGTGTGCAACGGCACGGTCGTCGGCTTCGGTCACCCGTTGAACTTCGTGGGCAAGGCGGCCTACGGGATGGCCGGCGCGGACACGATCTACATCCAGGAGGACCCGCTCGGCGTCCCGTTCAAGATGGCCAACATCGGTGACCCGCTCGGCACCGTCAACCAGGACCGGATGACCGGCATCGCCGGCCAGCTCGGGGCTCTCCCGCCGAGCCTGCCGATCACCTCGAGGGTCACCTACCAGCCCGACCAGGGCACGTTGCGGTCGCGCACCGGTCACTCCGACGTCCAGCTCCAGCTTGCCGCCGCCGGTACGGCGAACTACGAGCTGATCCTCAACCACCAGGCCGTGCTCGACGCCTACCAGCCGGGCTCGGAGAAGCAGTCGTGGACGGTCACCGGGCACACCGCGTCCGGCCCGTTCACCTTCACCGGTGGCAACCGCTACACCGACGGGTTCGACATCACCTTCGCCTCCGTGTGGGACCTGCCCGACCTGGTCTGGCTGCTGTCGAACGTCGACGGCGTCACGATCGACTCGGTCAAGGTCCAGTCGCACGTCACGGACAGCATCTTGACCCACAAGATCGCCGGGCTCGAGCAGCGGCGCGGCGGGGCGTGGCAAGCGGTCGATGCGGACCACCCCGCGCTCGTCAGGGCCGGTGGCACCGCGACCATGCGTCTGGTGTACGCCGGGGGTTCCACCGGGAAGACGTTCCAGTTCGCGGTGCCGGCGAAGGCGGCCGGCATGTCCGGGCGGCTCTTCGCCTCGGCGGCCGAGGGCTTCCCGTTCGAGCGCGGGTTCCCGCACTCGCTGGGCGGCGTGAGGAAGCTCGTCGACGGCGCGGTCCGCAACGACCAGGCCCAGGTCGCCTTCGAGGCCTTCGGCGGCAAGACCCGACCCGTCGAGGTCCGGACCACGACGCCGAAGGCCGACGAGGTCATCCGGGGACACCAGGCCTTCAAGGTGAAGGTCCTCTGACCCGTCGAACGCGGCCCACCCGCCGTACCCTGAACGCATGACCGAGGCGACGTCACCCCTGCTCGACCTGATCCGCGAGTCGGTGATCGGCGACGACCATGTGATGAGCACGCCGTACGGTCCGCGCCGCGTCACCTATGCCGACTACACCGCCTCCGGCCGCGCCCTCGGCTTCATCGAGGACTTCATCCGCGACCAGGTCCTCCCGGGATACGCGAACACCCACACCGAGTCCAGCGGCACCGGGTTGCAGACGACCAGGCTCCGCGAGGAGGCCCGCGAGATCATCCGCGACGCGGTCGGCGGTGACGACGACACGGTGGTCGTGTTCGCCGGGTCCGGTTGCACCGGGGCGATCGCCAAGCTGATCGGGATCCTGGGGCTTCGCATCCCGTCCGTGCTCGACGACCGGCACGACCTGCTCGGGCACATCCCGCCGTCGGAACGGCCGGTGGTGTTCCTCGGCCCCTACGAGCACCACTCCAACGAGGTGCCCTGGCGCGAGACCGTGGCCGACGTCGTCACGATCCACGAGGACGCCGACGGGCACATCGACCGCGGCGAGCTCGCCGAGCAGCTGGAGAAGTACGCCGACCGTCCGGTGAAGATCGGCTCGTTCTCGGCGGCCTCCAACGTCACCGGGATCGTCTCGGACACCTTCGGCATCTCCGAGCTCCTCCACCAGCACGGCGCCCTCTCCTTCTGGGACTGCGCTGCCGCCGCGCCGTACGTCGAGATCGAGATGGGTGCGCCTGACGGCCGGCCGCTCGCCTACAAGGACGCGATCTTCCTCTCGCCCCACAAGTTCATCGGCGGGCCGTCAACGCCCGGTGTGCTCGTGGCCCGTCGGGCACTGTTCGCCAACCGGGTGCCGGACGTGCCCGGTGGCGGCACCGTGGCCTACGTCAACACCGACGAGCACCGCTACCTCGAGGACCCCGCCCACCGCGAGGAGGGCGGGACCCCGGCGATCATCGAGGCGGTCCGGGCCGGACTCGTCTTCCAGCTGAAGGAGGCCGTCGGCACCGAGACGATCCGCGCCGCCGAGTCGCGGTTGCTGGCGCGCGCGGTCGCTGCCTGGCGCGACGAGCCCGCCATCGAGCTGCTCGGCAACCTCGACGCGGAGCGGCTCTCGATCGTGTCGTTCGTGGTGCGTTCGCCGTCGGGGCGCTACCTCCACCACAACTATGTCGTCTCGCTGCTCAACGACCTGTTCGGGATCCAGGCGCGCGGTGGGTGCTCGTGCGCCGGCCCCTACGGCCACCGTCTGCTGGGGATCGACGTGGAGCGCTCCCACGAGTTCGAGCGCGAGATCGCCGGCGGCTGCGAGGGCATCAAGCCGGGCTGGGTGCGGGTCAACTTCAACTACTTCGTCTCCGACGTGGTCGCCGACTATCTCGTGGATGCCGTACGCCTGGTCGCCCGGGAGGGCTGGCGGCTGCTCGCGGACTACCGCTTCGACATCGTGGGCGGGCGCTGGCGGCACCGCGACGGTCTGGTCGAGCCCCCCATCAGCCTGCGAGCGATCTCCTACGACGGCGGCCGGCCGCAGATGCCGTCCGAGCGGATGACCGGGGGAGAGGACCTGCTGGCCGAGCACCTGCGCGACGGGGCCGCGATCCTGGCCGCGGCCTCCGGCCCGGACCTCACCCTGCACCCCGGAGGCGTGAGCCCGGACTTCGAGCACCTGCGCTGGTTCGACCTGCCCCCTGCCTGCCTCGAGGAAGAGCGGCCCGTGTCCGACATCACCCTCCCTTTGGTACGAACGACTCTTCCACACCTGTAGAATGTAAGAGTCGCACAAGCGACAGAGTCTATTACATGATATGGCCAAAGGGCCGGAGAGTGACACGACATGAGCACGCAGCTGTACCTGATGGGTGGACTGGTCGACAGCCGGATCCCGTCCGATCGGGACCTCAGCCACCAGCGGGCCGCAAGGATCGCCCGCCGTGAGGCGCGCGCTGCGCGCCGCCTCGCCCGCAGGCACTGATCGGGGCGACGGGTGCGGGGGAGCGGCCCGGGTCGTTCGGCCCGGTCGTTCGGTCTGG
>DAINSL010000013.1:44256-47116 GCA_036741335.1 Nocardioides sp.
GGTCGTTCGGTCTGGGCCCACTACCGTGATCCCATGGACGACGACACCCTGCGCTGGCTCGATCTCACCGCGATCGGCGAGGGCCGCTACAAGGCCGTGAACCGCCGCGGGGGAGTGCTCCCGATCGGCTCCGGTAACGACCCCGACTTCACACCTGTCGAGCTGCTGTTGGCCGCGCTGGCCGGATGTACGGCGATCGACGTCGGTGCGATCACCGGCAAGCGGGCCACCCCGGACTCCCTCGACATCCACACCGAGGGCCACAAGGTCCGCGACGACGGCGGCTCGCACCTCGTCGACCTGGTGGTCACCGTCTCCATCGCCTTCCCCGAGGGGGAGGCCGGCGACCGTGCCCGCGAGGTGCTGCCGCGCGCCGTACAACAGACCGCCGACCGGCTGTGCACGGTCGGCCGCACCCTGCAGCTGGGCACGGACATCGGGTACGACGTGCGCTGAGCGTCCCGCTCAGCCGCCTGTGGTCACCTTGGTGATGGTCACCGGCTCCTTGGGTGCGCCGTCACCGGGTCCGGTGGAGTTGTCACTGCCCTTGGCAGCGACCTTCTGTACAACGGCGAGGCTCTTCTTGTCGAGCTGGCCGAACACCGTGTACAGCTTCTGCAGGTTGGCCGTGGAGTCCTTGTAGACGATGAAGAACTGCGAGCCGCCGGTGTTCGGCGCACTGTTGTTCGCCATGGCAAGCGTCCCTGGCGTGTAGGCCTCGTCACCGTGCAGCTCGTCCGGGATCGTGTAGCCAGGACCGCCGGTCCCGGTCCCGGTCGGGTCGCCGCACTGGAGCACGTAGATGCCCTTGGTCGTGAGTCGGTGGCACGGGGTGTTGTCGAAGTAGCCCTGACCGGCCAGCGCCACGAACGAGCTCACCGTGCAGGGCGCGTTCGTGGCGTCCAGGGTCGCCGTCAGCGTCCCCACGCTGGTGTCGATCGTGACCGGGACCGAGCCCGTCAGCGTCGTGGTCGCGGCCGGGGGGTTCACCAACTTGGCGGCGCTTCCGGACCGGGCGTAGGCACACGTCACAGCGCTCGAGGAGTCCGTTGGGGTGCTCGACGAGCTTCCACAGGCGGCGAGAGTCGGGGTGAGGGCGAGCGTGGCCGCGGCCGCGGCAAGTCTGGTCAGCACGGCCTCGATCGTAGGACGCGACCGGTGACGACGCGCCCCGGGCCGACCGGCGACCTCACTGTCGACGGCGCTGTCGACGGCTGGGACCCACCTGCTAGACAAGGCGCATGGCTACCACTTCGCTCGGAGGCAACCCCGCTCACACCGTCGGCGAGCTGCCCCAGCCGGGCAGCGTGGCTCCGTCGTACACCCTCACCGGCACCGACCTGGCCGACGTCACCTCCGAGACGTACGCCGGACAGCGGGTGGTGCTCAACATCTTCCCGAGCGTCGACACCGGCACCTGCGCCGCGTCCGTCCGCCGGTTCGACCAGCTCGCCTCGAGCCTCGACAACACCACCGTCCTCTGCGCCTCGGCCGACCTGCCGTATGCGCTGCGTCGTTTCTGCGGGGCCGAGGGCATCGACGACGTGGTCGCCGTCTCGAGCTTCCGCAGCAGTTTCGGCACCGACTACGGCGTGAGCCTGACCGACACGAAGATGCGTGGGCTCCTGGCCCGCTCCGTGGTCGTGGTCGACACCGACGGCACCGTGCTGCACACCGAGCTGGTGCCCGACATCGGGATCGAGCCCGACTACGACGCGGCCGTCGCGGCCCTCGGCTGATCACTGATGTCCAGGGCCCTGCGGCGCGTCGTTCTGTTCGTCGCGGGCCTACTGCTGATCCTCACCGGCCTGGTCCTCATCGTGCTGCCCGGGCCGCTCACCATCCCGCCGATCCTGCTCGGGCTCTGGCTCTGGTCACTCGAGTTCGAGTTCGCACGGCACTGGCTGCGTCCCGTCCGTGCGCGTGGCTCGGACGCCTGGGGCAAGGCGCGGGAGAAGCCGGTGCACACGACGGTCGTCACCGTGCTCGGCCTCGTGGGCGCGGCCGTGGCCGTCTGGCTGGGGTTGCGCTACGACCTGCTCGACCGGGGGAGGGACCTGTTCGGGCTGGGCTAGGTCCGGATGCGGACGACCCGGAGCGACCCTCGGGAGGGCGAAGCACGTCGGGTCGAGGGGAGGCTTCATCCGTTCTGATTGACATAATGTCGGTTATCGGCGATCCGGGTGGGAAGGGTTGTCAGCCGCCGACGTACGACGCGAGGTGCTCGCCGGTGAGCGTGGAGCGGGCGGCGACCAGATCGGCGGGTGTGCCCTCGAAGACGATCCGGCCGCCGTCGTGGCCCGCGCCGGGGCCCAGATCGATGATCCAGTCGGCGTGGGCCATCACGGCCTGATGGTGCTCGATGACGATCACCGACTTGCCGGAGTCGACGATCCGGTCGAGCAGCCCCAGCAGGTTGTCGACGTCGGCGAGGTGGAGGCCGGCGGTCGGCTCGTCGAGGACGTAGACGCCGCCCTTCTCCGCCAGGTGGGTCGCGAGCTTGAGCCGCTGTCGCTCGCCGCCGGAGAGCGTCGTGAGCGGCTGACCGAGGCTGAGGTAGCCCAGCCCGACGTCAGCCAGCCCGGCCAGGATCGTGTGCGCGGCCGGCACGTGGGCCTCGCCGGAGCCGAAGAACTCCCCGGCCTCGGTGACCGGCATCGCGAGCACCTCGCTGATGTCCTTGCCGCCGAACGTGTACTCCAGCACTGCCGCCTGGAAGCGCTTGCCGTTGCACTCCTCGCAGAGGGTCGCAACGCCGGCCATCACCGCGAGATCGGTGTAGATGACGCCGACGCCGTTGCAGGTCGGGCAGGCGCCCTCGGAGTTGGCGCTGAACAGCGCCGGCTTCACGCCGTTGGCC
>DAINSL010000013.1:47126-49047 GCA_036741335.1 Nocardioides sp.
CCTTCCGGATCGGGTCGAGCAGCCCGGTGTACGTCGCCGGGTTGCTGCGGCGCGATCCCCGGATCGCGCCCTGGTCGATCGCCACCACCCCGTCCCGGCCGGCCACCGAGCCGGTGATCAGGGAGCTCTTCCCGGACCCGGCCACCCCCGTCAGCACGCAGAGCACGCCGAGCGGGATGTCGACGTCGACGTCCTCCAGGTTGTGGGTGTCGGCACCGCGCACCTCCAGAGCGCTCGACGAGGTCCGGACCTCTTCCTTGAGGGAGGCCCGGTCGTCAAGGTGGCGGCCGGTGATCGTGTCGCTGCTCCGCAGGCCCTCGAAGGTTCCCTCGAACATCACCTCGCCACCCTCGTTCCCGGCCTTCGGTCCGAGGTCGACGACGTGGTCGGCGATCGCGATCGTCTCCGGCTTGTGTTCGACGACGAGGACGGTGTTGCCCTTGTCGCGCAGCCGCAGCAGCAGGTCGTTCATCCGCGCGATGTCGTGCGGATGCAGCCCGATCGTCGGCTCGTCGAAGACGTAGGTGACATCGGTGAGCGAGGAGCCGAGCTGGCGGATCATCTTGGTGCGCTGCGCCTCGCCGCCCGACAGGGTGCCCGTCGGCCGGTCGAGCGACAGGTACCCGAGCCCGATCTCCACGAAGGAGTCGAGCGTCTCCCCCAGCGCCTCGAGCAGCGGCGCCACCGACGCCTCCTCCAGTCCGCGTACCCACCCAGCCAGCTCGTTGATCTGCAGGGCACAGACATCGGCAATGTTCTTGCCCTGGATCCTCGACGAGCGCGCCTCCGCGTTGAGCCGGGTGCCGCCGCACTCGGGGCAGGTGGCGAACGCGACCGCCGTCTCGACGAACGCCCGGATGTGCGGCTGCATGGAGTCGACGTCCTTGGACAGCATCGACTTCGAGATCTTGGGGATCAGGCCCTCGTAGGTGAGGTTGATGCCATCGACCTTGATCTTGGTCGGCTCCTTGTGGAGCAGGTCGTGCAGCTCCTTCTTGGTGTACCTGCCGATCGGCTTGTCCGGGTCGAAGAAGCCGGAGCCGCGGAAGATGCGGCCGTACCAGCCGTCCATGCTGTAGCCGGGGACCGTGATCGCCCCTTCGTTGATCGACAGGCTGTCGTCGTACAGGGCGGTGAGGTCGAAGTCGGAGACCGAGCCCATGCCCTCGCAACGCGGGCACATACCGCCCAGGTACACGGCCTTGCGGACCACGATCCGTTGGCCCTTGCCCTTGTCGACGGTCATCGCCCCGCTCGCCGTCCGGGTCGGGACATTGAACGAGAACGCCATCGGCGGGCCGACGTGCGGCTTGCCGAGCCGGCTGAAGAGGATGCGGAGCATGGCGTAGGCGTCGGTCGCGGTCCCGACGGTGGACCGCGGGTTGGAGCCCATCCGCTCCTGGTTCACGATGATCGCGGTCGTCAACCCGTCCAGCACGTCGACCTCGGGTCGGGCCAGGGTCGGCATGAAGCCCTGGACGAAGGCGCTGTAGGTCTCGTTGATGAGCCTCTGCGACTCCGCTGCGATCGTGCCGAACACCAGGGAGCTCTTCCCGGATCCCGAGACCCCGGTGAACGCCGTGAGCCGTCGCTTCGGGATCTCGACGTCCACGTCCTTGAGGTTGTTCACGCGCGCCCCCACCACCCGGATCAGGTCGTGGCTGTCGGCCGCGATCGACGTCATCGCAGCTCCTGGATCCGGACCATGTTGCCGGCGGGGTCGCGCAGGGCGCAGTCGCGTACGCCGTACGGCTGCTCGGTCGGCTCCTGGACGACCTCGGCGTCACCGGCCTGCACCTTCTCGAACGTGCCGTCGAGGTCGTGAGTCGCCAGCAGGAGCGTGGCGTAGGTGCCCTTGGCCATCATCTCGGCGATGGCGCGGCGCTCGTCGTCGGTGAGACCGGGCGTGGCGGTCGGCGGG
>DAINSL010000014.1:0-9317 GCA_036741335.1 Nocardioides sp.
ATCGGCGAGGCCAGCCCCGGTCCGTCGTACCTCGACCCGGGCTCCGGCGGGCCGGAGAACGACTTCACCAACCGCAACACCACGTTCATGACCTGGAACCTGTTGCACCTGGCGCGGATGCTCAAGGCCGCCGGCGGCGTCCCGGCGTACGGCAACCAGCGCACGGAGTGGGACACGGGCAGCCGCTTCGACTACGAGAACCCGGAGTACCGCTAGCGCCTGCGAGCGAGTCAGAAGTCCTGCGGCTGGGTGAAGAAGTGGTGCGGGTCGTAGGTCGACCGGGCGTCGGCGAGGCGGGCGGCGTTGGCACCGAAGTAGGCCCGTTGGTAGTGCGACAGCGACGCGTCGGCGTAGTTGGCATAGGCGCCATGACCCCAGCTCGGCGTCATCGCCTCCCGGAACTTCCGCACGTAGCTCAGCGCCGGGGTTGCCGGGCCGGAGGTGTACGTCGCGGTGTACTGCACGGTGGCTAGCGCGCCGCGATGGCCGAAGGCGGTCTCGCCCGGCCCGACGTCGTCGACCGCTCCGCCGAGCGAGTCGAGCGACAGCCCGGCCTCGAGGAGGCCGCTGCCCTGGGCGGCGTGCACCCGGCCGAGCAGCGCGTTCAGGTCGGTCTGCGGTCCGGTGATGACGTGGGAAGTAGCGGCGAACCTCTCGCGCTGCAGCGATCCGCCCGGCCCGGTGTGGCACTGGCCGACCGGGATGGTGGAGCAGCCGGCGTACGACAGCATCGTGTCGAGATAGCTGCGGGTGTGCCGCACGTCGGCCGTGGGCGTCGGCACCTCCTTCAGCAGAGGGCGCAGCGCGTGGTCGAACGTGCTCGGGTCCCCGAGCCAGGCGGCGGACATGAACATCACCGGCCCGCCTGCGTGTTTGGCGCCACCGAGCAGCTTCAGGGTCGACCACAACCGGTGGTCGGCGCCGGGAGCCGTGTGGATCCATCGGGGGATGACGTCGCGGGCGTCCGCGAGCGGCCAGGCGAGGTACGCAGTGGTGACGGGATGGGCGGCGAACGTCGCCATCGTGAACGACGTGACGACACCGAGGTGGCCGCCGCCGCCACCGCGGAGCGCCCAGAACAGGTCGGGTTCGTGGGTGGCGCTGGCGGTGACGACCCGGCCGTCGGCGAGGACGACGCGCATGGCCGTGACCGCGTCGCAGGTGAGTCCGTGGGCACGGGTGAGCACACCGACGCCACCGCCCTGGGTGAGTCCGGCGATGCCGACGGTCGCGCAGGAGCCACCCGCGATCCCGCGGCCGCGCGTGCCCAGCGCGTCGTATACATGGACCAGCGAGGCGCCGGCGCCGACCGTCGCGGTGGTCCCGTCGAGCAACACGTGGTGGAATGGGCGGACGTCGACGACGAGCTTGCCGTCGCCCGCCGACCAGCCGGGATAGCTGTGCCCGCCCGAGCGGATGGCGACCTTGACCCCGTGGTCCTGGGCGAACGCGAACGCAGTGGCGACGTCCTTCGCGCCTGAGACGGAGAGCACCGCGAGCGGCCGGGCGCCGTCGTACCGCGGGTTCTGCACCAGCCGGACGGTGTCGTACGACGCGGAGCCCGGCCGGGCCAGCGAGCCCGAGACGTTGCGCGCCAGCTGTCGCCAGGCCGCGGCGCTGGGACCCCGGCCGGAGGTGAGGGCATCGGGCGAGACGGGCGGCGCCGGTGAGTCGTGCGGCGGCTGGGCGTCGTGCGGTGCGCAGGCGCCCGCCGCGCCCGCGATCCCGGCGAGCACCAGGCCGCGACGTCCCACTCGACCTTCCACGCCCCCAGCGTAGGGAGCGGACGGGCACAAGGCCCTTGTGTGGACGCTCAGAGGCGCCGGGTGAGCGCAGGCTTGCCTTGCTTGCGGGGGATGGCAGGGATGGGAGGATCGACGGGTGAGCATGGAGATCGGGACCGACGAGAATCCCCAGCACTGGCACGAGGAGATCGGCGAGGACGTCGGCAACCGGCTGAACTGGCTGCGGGCCTCGGTGCTCGGCGCCAACGACGGCATCGTGTCGGTCGCCGGCATCGTGATGGGTGTGGCGGGCGCGACCTCGGAGCGTTCACCGGTCTTCGTCGCCGGAGTCGCCGGGCTGGTGGCCGGAGCGCTGAGCATGGCGGCCGGTGAGTACGTCTCGGTGAACGCCCAGCGTGACTCCGAGCAGGCCATGCTCGCGTTGGAGGCCGAGGAGCTCGAGAAGATGCCGGAGACCGAGCAGCGCGAGCTGGCCAAGATGTACGAGCGCAAGGGCCTGAGCCGCGAGACCGCCAAGAAGGTCGCGAAGGAGCTGACCGAGCACGACGCGCTGGCTGCCCACGCCGACATCGAGTTCGGGATCGACCCGGACAACCTGACCAACGCGTGGCACGCGGCGTTCGCGTCGATGGTCGCCTTCACGACCGGGGCCCTGCTGCCGCTGCTCGTGATCACGTTGACCCCTCTCTCCATCCGCGTCTGGGCGACCGTGGTCACGGTCGCGATCGCCCTGGCGATCGCGGGCTTCGTCCAGGCCAAGCTGGGCTTCAGCCCGCGCGGCCGCGCGATCGTCCGCAACGTCGCCGGCGGCCTGCTGGCGATGGTGGTCACCTACGTCGTGGGAAGCCTGGTCGGCGCCCACATCTGAGATGCGGATGTTCGTGGCGCTGCGGCCGCCGTCTGATGCCGTCGAGCACCTGGACGCCTTCCTGGAGGTACGCCGTGCCGCGGCCGGCTTCGGTTGGTCGCCGGCCGAGCAGTTCCACGTGACCCTGGCCTTTCTCGCAGACGTGCCCGACCGCGCAATGGACGACCTCGTCGAGCGGCTCGGCCGCGCCGCCGCACGTCGTACCGCCTTCACCACGGCCCTCGCCGGTGGCGGGGCCTTCCCGAACGCCGCCCGCGCCCGCGTCCTGTGGGCCGGGCTCGACGTGGACGCCGGCGGGTGCACCGAGCTGAGCCGGATGGCCACCGGTGCGCGAGCGGCGGCCAGCCGGGCGGGCGTGGCGGTGGACGGCCGGCGCTTCCGCGCCCACATCGCCATCGCTCGACTCGGACACCCGCAGGACGTGACCGGCTGGGTCCGGCTCTTCGACGGCTACCACGGCCCGACCTGGCGGGCCGATCGCGTGGCTCTCGTCGCGTCGTACCTCGGCGAGGGCCCCCGCGGCCGCCCCCGCTACGAGACTGTGGAGGAGTTCGCGCTTTCCGGATAGTCCCCGACGATTTGGCTGTGGAAACAGCGGAACGGCAGCCAAAAAGTCGGGGACTATCCGACGACTACCCCGCCGGACTGTGGAGAACACCACGCCCGGGAACCCTGAGATGGGTAGGTGTCTCACCGGATATGGCCTAGTTTCAGCCGGGTGAAGATCGCAGTGGCCATGGAGTCCCGTGAGGGGGAGTCACGCGTGGCGATGGTGCCCGAGCTGGTGGGCAAGCTCACCGCGCTCGGGTACGACGTCGCGGTCGAGCCGGGCGCGGGGCGGCACGCCCTGATCGCGGACGAGGAGTACGCCGAGGCCGGCGCGACCCTCGATGCGGCCGCGCTGGAGGAGGCCGACGTGGTGGTCTCGGTGCAGCCGCTGTCCGCCGACCGGATCCGACGGCTCCGCCGCGGCACCAGCGCCATCTCCTTCCTCCCCACCAACCAGGAGCAGCCCACCGTGGTCGAGCTCCGCGACGCCGGCATCACCGCCCACGCCGTCGAGCTGATCCCGCGAATCTCCCGCGCCCAGTCCATGGACGGGCTCAGCTCCCAGGCCCTCGTCTCGGGCTACCGATCCGCGATCGTCGCGGCCGGCATGCTCCGCCGCTTCTTCCCCCTCAACATGACCGCGGCCGGCACGGTCCAGGCCGCGGAGGTCGTCGTGCTCGGGGCCGGCGTCGCCGGCCTGCAGGCGATCGCCACGGCCAAGCGGCTCGGCGCGATCGTCCGTGCGTACGACGTGCGCGCGGCCGCCGCGGAAGAGATCCGGTCGATGGGGGCCAAGGCGATCGAGCTCGACCTCGAGACGCTCGAAGGCGCCGGTGGCTACGCCCGCGAGATGACCGAGGACCGCGCCGCCCGCCAGCGCGAACTCCTTACCCCGTTCATCGCGGCCGCCGATGCCCTGATCACCACCGCCGCGGTCCCCGGTCGCACCGCGCCCCTGCTGGTCACCCGCGAGATGGTCGAGCAGATGAAGCCCGGCTCGGTCGTCGTCGACCTGGCCGCCGAGACCGGCGGCAACGTTGAGGGCTCGGTGCCCGGTGAGGTGGTCCGGATCGGCAATGCCCAGGTCTGGGGCGGCCGCAACGTGCCCAGCCAGATGCCCGGCCCCGCCTCGAAGCTCTACGCCCAGAACATCGTCAACCTCGTCACCCTGATGACCGGCAAGGACTCCGACGGAAACCCCGCGTTCGCCCCGGACTTCGACGACGAGATCGTCTCGGGTAGCTGCGTGACCCGCGACGGGGCCATCGTGCACGAGCCGACGCGGGAGGCGATCGAGGGGCCGGCCGAGCAGGCGGCCGACGAGCAGCCCGTCGCCGAGCCCGAGCCCGCGTCGGACGACAACGGCGCGGCCGACGACGACGGCATGCCACCCGAGGGTCCCGTCGACGAACAGCTCGATCTCCCCTATGACCAGGAGGCCGACCAGTGATCCTCAGCGAATCGGTCGTGTGGCTCACGATCTTCGTGCTCAGCGTGTTTGTCGGGATCGAGGTGATCTCCAAGGTCTCCTCGACCCTGCACACGCCGCTGATGTCCGGAGCCAACGCCATCCACGGGATCATCCTGCTCGGCGCGATCATCGTGACCGGCACCACCGACAACACCGTGGCGGTGGTCGTCGGCCTGATCGCGATCGTGCTCGCGTCGGTGAACATGGTCGGCGGCTTCGTGGTGACCGACCGGATGCTGCAGATGTTCACGCGCAAGCGACCGGCCAAGTCCGACGAGAGCAAGGCGGGCTGATGCCGACCTGGATCCAGCTGGTCTTCCTGGCCTGCGGCGTCTGCTTCATCCTCGCGCTCAAGGGCCTGTCCGGGCCGAAGACCGCCCGCAACGGCAACCTGATCGGCGCGGCGGCCGCCGTCGTGGCCTGCGTCGTGCCGTTCTTCTGGACCAGCCTGCACCTCCACCACGTGCCGCTGATCCTGGCCGCGATCGCGGTCGGCACGGCCGGCGGGTTGTACGGCGCCCGCACCGTGCAGATGACCCAGATGCCGCAGATGGTGGCGCTCTTCAACGGCGTCGGCGGCGGTGCGGCGGCTCTGGTCGCGCTGCTGGAGCTGCACAGCGTGGTCGACGCGGGCGGTCACGACAACTGGTTCAACCTGGCCGCGACCGCGTTCACGATCGTGGTCGGTTCGGTGTCGTTCGCCGGCTCGCTCGTCACCTTCGCCAAGCTCCAGGACCTGATGACGTCGCGGCCGGTGGTGTTCCCCGGCCTGCCGGTCCTCTTCGGTGCCTCGCTGCTCGGCGCCGTCGTGCTCGCCGTACTCCTCGTCAACGACCCCCGCATGTGGGTCGGCATCGTGCTCGGTCTGCTCGGCCTGCTGCTCGGCCTGCTGCTGGTCCTGCCGGTGGGCGGTGCCGACGTACCGATCGTGATCTCGATGCTCAACGCGTTCACCGGCCTGACCGTCGCAGCCGGCGGGTACGTGCTGTCCAACGTGCTGCTGCTGATCGCCGGCACCCTGGTCGGCGCGTCCGGCACGTTCCTGACGCTGCTGATGGCGCGCGCGATGGGTCGCTCGGTCGCGAACATCCTCTTCGGCGCGCTCAAGGGCGGCTCGACGCTGGGTTCCGGCGAGGCCAGCGATCGCCCGGTCAAGAGCATCACGCCCGAGGACGCCGCGATCATGCTGGCCTACGCCGACCGCGTGATCATCGTGCCCGGCTACGGGCTGGCCGTGGCCCAGGCGCAGCACACGCTGCGCGAGCTGGTCGACGTCTTGAGCGCCCGCGGCATCGATGTCGACTACGCCATCCACCCGGTCGCGGGCAGGATGCCCGGGCACATGAACGTGCTGCTCGCCGAGGCGCAGGTGCCCTACGAGCAGCTGCGCGAGATGGACGACATCAACGGCGACTTCAAGGACGCCGATGTCGTCCTGGTCGTCGGCGCCAACGACGTCGTCAACCCGGCCGCGAAGACGACGCCGGGCGCGCCGATCTACGGCATGCCGATCCTGAACGCCGACGAGGGCAAGCAGGTCATCTTCATGAAGCGCTCGATGCGTCCGGGCTTCGCCGGCATCGAGAACGAGCTGCTCTTCGAGGAGCGCACGTCGCTGCTGTTCGGCGACGCCAAGGACTCCATGAGCAAGCTGCTCAGCGCCGTGAAGGCCCTCTGAGCCGACCGGACGTCATACGAAACGGGCGCCATGACGCACGCAACGTATGACGTTCCGGCCGCTCGCTCGTTGTAGGTGCATGAGCAATGACGACGACCCGATGCTGAAGCCCGACGGGCATCGGTACGAGGCTCCGGAGCCGAAGGACACGCGGATCAACAAGGAAGTGGCGTACGCCGTCCTGGGGCTGGTGGTGATCGTGCTCGCGGTGCTGATCGCGACCGGCACGGTGCCGATCTACCCGGACGGCTGAGCCGCGGCGTACCGCCCGGGATGCGTCAGCCGGCGAGGCCGTACAGCCGGTCGCCGGCGTCGCCGAGGCCTGGGACGATGTAGCCCCTGTCGTTGAGCTTCTCGTCCATCGCCGCGGTGACCACGGTGACGGGTACGTCGAGCCCGGACAGCCCCCGCTCCAGGCGCGCGCAGCCCTCGGGCGCGGCCAGCAGGCAGATCGCGGTGATGTGGTCGGCGCCGCGTTCGGTGAGGAAGTGGATCGCGGCGGCCAGCGTGCCACCGGTGGCCAGCATCGGGTCGAGCACGTAGCACTGACGCCCGGCCAGGTCGTCGGGCAGCCGCTCGGCGTACGTCGACGCCTCCAGCGTCTCCTCGTTGCGCACCATGCCCAGGAAGCCGACCTCGGCGGTCGGGAGCAGCCGCATCATCCCCTCGAGCATCCCGAGCCCGGCCCGCAGGATCGGCACCACCATCGGCTTCGGCGCGGAGAGGCGTACGCCGGTCGTCGGCGCCACCGGCGTCACGATGTCGAAGGGCTCGACCCGGACGTCGCGCGTGGCCTCGTAGGCCAGCAGGGTGACCAGCTGGTCGACCAGGCGGCGGAACGACGGGGAGTCGGTGTTTTCGTCGCGCAGTGCGGTGAGCTTGTGGGCGACGAGCGGATGGTCGACGACGATCGTGCGCATGCCCGCACCCTAGTGGCTCCTCGACGTTCACCTCAGGGCGCCGGAACAGGGTTGGCAGCGCTTGAGGCCTCTGTCACTCTGGAGGCGTCCTGCGCGGCTGAGAGTGATCGGAGGTAGCCATGAGCGAGCAGATCGAAGGGGTCGACTTCGCGGTGGCCGCCTACCGCGAGGAGGGCGCCTGGCTGGTCGTGGAGCTCGTGCACGACGTGCTCACCGACGTTGATCGGCTCGCGCATGCGCTGCGCCGATTCCCCGGTGACGGTGGGGCACTCGGCATGGTCGCGATCGACGAGGACTTCTTCGTGATGGTGCGGGTGACCGGTCCGACGGTCCGGATCCTGCTCTCCGACATCACCGCCGCCGACGAGTGGGAGCTCGCGCGCTCGGCCGTCGAGCTCCTCGGACTCCCCGAGCCCGAGGACGACGACGAGCAGGCACCGGCCGGCGACCTCGACCTGGTCGGCGACCTCGGCATGGGCGCGATGGACATGGCCGTGATGCTCGACGACCTCGACCTCTACCCCGACGAGATGCTCTCCGACGTGGCGCGCCGGCTGGGCTTCGGTTCGCAGTTCGACGAGGCCGTGGGCCTCACTTCCGCGTGACCCGAAGCCCATGACGTCGTACGACGCCGCGATGCGCACCGCCCTCGATGAGGCGCGCCTTGCCCTCGACGCGGGCGACATCCCGGTCGGCGCGGTGGTGCTCGACCCGGACGCAACGATCATCGGGCGCGGGCACAACGTCCGCGAGCGCGACGGCGACCCGACCGGCCACGCCGAGATCCTCGCCATCCGGTCGGCCGCGGAGGTCGTCGGCGAGTGGCGGCTCACCGGCTGCACCCTCGTGGTCACCCTCGAGCCGTGCACGATGTGCGCCGGCGCGATCGTCCTGTCCCGTCTCGGGCGCCTGGTGTTCGGTGCGTACGACGAGAAGGCCGGCGCCGTCGGATCCCTCTGGGACGTGGTCCGCGACCGCCGGCTCAACCATCGTCCGGAGGTCGTGTCGGGACTCCTCGCGGACGAGTCCCGGACCCTGCTGGACGATTTCTTCGCCCACCAACGCCTCGGGTAACCTCTCCCGCGGTGGCGTGTCCGAGCGGCCTAAGGAGCACGCCTCGAAAGCGTGTGTGGGCGCAAGCCCACCGTGGGTTCAAATCCCACCGCCACCGCCAGCCATCGCTACGCGGTGGATCCGGACCGTCCAGTGGTCCGCATCCACCGCGTTGTCGCGTCTTCGGTGTCAGGATGACCGGATGGAGCGGCGCGCGGACTCGTGGACGGCGTTCGGGCTGTGGTGCGTGGCCGGGGCCGGGGCGTGCCTGGGTGTCGTGTCGCTGCTGACGATCGGCCCGTTCGTGCTGCTGATGACATTCGTGCTCTGCGGGGTCCTGCTCTGGCGCCTCGAGTTCGGTGCGGGGATGGCCGGCCTCCTAGTGGGTGCGGCGCTCCCGGTGCTGTTCGTCGCGTGGCTCAACCGCGACGGACCCGGCACGGTCTGCACGACGACGGCGACGTCGTCCAGCTGCGGTGACGAGTGGTCGCCCTGGCCGTTCGTGGCGGTCGCCATGGTGATGGTGGCGGCCGGTGTCGTCGTGTTCGCCCGCCTGCGGCGTACCTGACCCCGCAGACCTACGCTGGCGCGATGAGCGTGCACGTCGAGGTCTCCGGTCCCGTCACCACCGTCGTCATCGACCGGCCGGAGGCGCGCAACGCCGTCGACAGGGCTACTGCGGATGCCCTGGTCGACGCTTTCGCGGCGTTCGACGCCGACGACAGCCAGGCGGTCGCGGTGCTCACCGGCGCGGGCGGGACGTTCTGCGCGGGCGCCGACCTGAAGGCGATGGACAACCGGGTCGAGGCGGACGGCGACGGACCGATGGGCCCGACCCGGATGCGGCTGGGCAAGCTGGTCATCGCCGCGATCGAGGGGTACGCCGTCGCCGGCGGCCTCGAGCTCGCCCTCTGGAGCGACCTCCGGGTCGCCGCGGAGGACGCGACGCTCGGCGTCTTCTGTCGCCGCTGGGGCGTCCCGCTGATCGACGGCGGCACCGTCCGCCTGCCGCGACTGATCGGCAGCAGCCGGG
>DAINSL010000014.1:9327-47865 GCA_036741335.1 Nocardioides sp.
GACGAGGCCGAGCGGATCGGCCTGGTGAACCGCGTCGTACCTCCCAGCACCACGCGAGAGCACGCCGAGCGGCTCGCGGCCGAGCTGGCGGCGTACCCACAGGACTGCCTCCGCAACGACCGGCTCTCGACCCTCGAGCAGGAGGGCCAGGACGAGCAGGGAGCGATGGCACGCGAGCTCGAGTACGGCGTGCGCTCGCTGCAGGCGGACGCCGCCGAGGGCGCGCGGCGCTTCGCCGACGGTGAGGGGCGTCACGGCGCGTTCTAGGGCGAGCAACCCGTCGGGGCCGGTGGGGTCGAGCGGACGACCCCATCGTGGACGTAGACGGGGATGCCGCACACGGAGCTGATCTCGCGATAGTGCGCGGCGAGGGCATGGTCCACCCGTCCTCGCGGGTCGATGCCCCAGGAGTCCGGCGGCATCCGTTCGATCACGAACGTCGGAGCGTCGCTGTTGTCGAGCAGCCGGACCAGTCGGCCAAGGTGGGGGTCGAGAGTGCGCATGGGGAGGGTCCACAGGTAGGGGTACTCCGGTTGCAGACGAGTGGTCGCGAAGAGGTTGGCGTCGCCGTACACCACGACGCCTGTGTCACCCGGGCGGCTGGTCGAGTCGATCCAGGTGCTGACGGCGAGCTCGGTGTTCCCCGGGGGGGTGACCGCGGTCGCGGCGTCACCCCCTGCTTGCATCACATTCGAGGTCACGGCCACCACGACCGCCGTCGACACGATGCGACCGCGGGGGACGGAACCCGCCGCCCGGGCGGCCAGCAGGGAAGCACCTGCCACGAGCCCGATCAGGTAGTGCGTCCAGTAGCTACCGCCGGCCAGCACACCGACCGTCTCGGCACCCACCATCGCGAGGAGGGCGAGCGACACCGGGTCTCGAGTACCGAGCCGCCGGCGCAGGACCCACACGCCCACCAGGACCACCAGAAGGAGCCCGCTGACCAGTGAGGCGTGCCACAGGACGGAGATCCGCGCCTGCGGGGCGGCCGTCGACTGCCCGACGATCACCCGGAGCGCGTCGAAGCGGAACTGGTAGAGCGTGAACCACAACGTGTCCACGCCGGGTGTCGCCACGGCGGCCCAGACCACCAGCACGAGGGTCGGCACCAGCGCCCCGGCGACGAACGTGCCGATGTCGGTGAGTGCACGTCGCCAAGTACGATGCGTGGTCGAGGCAAGCACGAGTACCACGCCGAAGACCACGGCATCGGTGAGGTTCTGCTTCACCAGCAGCGCGCACACCGCGGCCACGCCCGCACCCGCGATCAGCGCTCCCCGCGTGAACGATCTCACCGGTGAGCCGGCGTACGCCCGGATCATCAGCGCGCAGCCGAGCACCGTCAGTGGGGCGCCCACCGTCTCGCCGTTGACCTCGAGCGTGCCCAGGGAAGGGTTCGTGAGGAGGGCGGCGGCGACGAACGCGGAGCAGGCGGCGCCACGCCGGCCACCCAACAGCTCGCCCGCCCACCCGGCGCATCCCACCGCGCCTGCTACCAGCACGAGCGCAAGCAACCGAACCGCGGTGATTCCCCCCAGGTCGCCGGAGAGCCGGAAGAACAGCAGCAGGATCGGTGGACGATCGACGAACAGCCAGCCATACAGGGTGTGTCCCCCGTCGTGCCAGCTCCTTGCCACCACCAGCAGGCCGCCCTCGTCGGTGTAGGGCGCCCGACCGACGAAGGGCAGCCTCAACCCGACAGCAAGGAGGCACGCCGTCAGCACGACTCCCGGGGTACTCCGCAGCCAGGCCCCGACCGCCCTCATGTCTCCGACGCTAGGCCGCCCGTCTGAATGCCGCCTGATCGCCGTCCTATGCTCGCGGGGTGACCTCGTCCGACTGGTTCTCCTCACCCACCGACGCCAGCGAGCGGCTCGCGGCGGAGGGCTATCTCACGGACGCGGCCACCGCGACGACGTCGTTCCTCGCGGGTGCGATGGAGAAGCCGCTGCTGGTCGAGGGACCGGCCGGGGTCGGGAAGACCGAGCTGGCCAAGGCGGTCGCCCGGGCGACCGGCGCCGGGCTCGTGCGGCTCCAGTGCTACGAGGGTCTCGACGAGGCGCGGGCGCTGTACGAGTGGAACTACAAGAAGCAGCTGCTCCGCATCCAGGCGGCCGGCGACCAGGCGTGGGAGGAGACCCACGACGACATCTTCACCGACGAGTTCCTGCTGACCCGGCCCCTGCTGACCGCGATCCGTCGCGACGAGCCGACGGTGCTGCTGGTCGACGAGGTCGACAAGACCGACGTCGAGGTCGAGGGGCTGCTGCTGGAGATCCTCAGCGACTTCCAGGTCACGATCCCCGAGCTCGGCACGCTGGTCGCCGTACGCAAGCCGTACGTCGTGCTCACCTCCAACGCCAGTCGTGAGCTCTCCGAGGCGCTCAAGCGGCGCTGCCTCTACCTCCATCTCGACTACCCCGACGCCGAGCGCGAGCGCGAGATCGTGCGCGGCCAGGTGCCCGAGCTCGACGAGCGGATCGCCCGCCAGGTCGTCGAGACGGTCGGCCGGCTGCGCGACCTGGAGCTGAAGAAGGCGCCGTCCATCGCCGAGTCGGTCGACTGGGCGCGGACCCTGATCGCGCTCGAGATCGGTGATCTCGACGAGCGCGCGGTCGCGGACACGCTCGGCGTGGTCCTCAAGCACGCGTCCGACCATGAGCGCGCAGTCAAGGAGCTCAGGCTCCCGCGATGAGTGGTCGCGACAGCGGCTTGCTCCGCACCCACATCGCCTTCCTCGAGGCGCTGCGGGGGGCCGGTGTGCCGGTGTCCCTGGCCGAGGATCTCGACGCGATCGCCGCGTTCAGCGTGCTCGACTGGGGCGATCGCGAGGCGATCCGGCAGGGGTACGCCGCCACCCTCGTCAAGCGTCCGGCGCAACGACCGACGTTCGAGTCGCTCTTCGACCTCTACTTCCCGCGCCTGATCGGCGAGGGAGCAACGGACCGTCCGGACGAGGGCGAGCACGCCCAGGCCCGTGACAGCGGCCCGGCCCTCGACTCGCTCCGGGCCGAGCTCGCCGACGCGCTGGCCGCAGGGGACGACGCGATGCTGCAGCGGCTCGCCACCGAGGCGGTCGGCCGGTTCGGAGCGATGCGCGGCCGCGGTCCCGGGTTGTCCAGCTGGTCGGCGTACACCACCCTTCAACGGGTCTCGGCCCAGACGCTGGTCGACCAGGTGGTCGCGGCGCTGACGGCCGCTGGTCGCGTCGACGGCGAGGCGCGTCGGCAGGCCGACCGCCGGGTCGGTGGGTTCGGCGCGCTGGTCGAGGCGGACGCCCGGCGCCGGATCGCCGAGGAGAAGGGGCCCGACAACATCGCGCAGGTCGCCGTCCGCCCGACCCTGGATCGCCTCGACTTCACCGCGGCCCGCAAGGCCGACCTGACCGCGATGCGCCACGAGATCTACCCGCTCGCGCGGCGACTCGCGACCCGGATGGCCCGCGAGCGGCACGCCCGACGACGCGGCCCGCTGGACTTCCGGCGTACCGTGCGCGCGTCGGTCTCGACCGGCGGAGTGCCACTCACCACGCACCACAAGCCCAAGCGGCCCCATCGCGCCGAGCTGGTGGTGCTCTGCGACGTGAGCGGCTCGGTCGCCAGCTTCGCGCAGTTCACCCTGATGCTCGTCTACGCCCTGCACGAGCAGTTCGGCAAGGTGCGGGCGTTCACGTTCGTCGACCGGGTCCACGAGGTCACCGACGTCTTCCGCCCGGGCGCCGGCCCCAACGACGTGCTGACCGACCTCGCCGCGCGCACCTCACAGGCGGCGCTGTGGGGGCGGACGGACTACGGCCGCGCGTTCACGACGTTCGCCGAGGAGTACGCCGACGCGCTCGGGCCGAAGTCGTCGCTGCTGATCCTCGGGGACGCCCGCTCCAACTACAGCGACCTGTCGGTGACCGTGCTCCGCGATCTGGCCGCGCGCGCCCGTCACGCCTACTGGCTCAACCCGGAGCACCCGCGGCACTGGGACACCGGTGACTCGGCGGCCGGCGCGTACGGCGACGTCGTCGCGATGGTGGAGTGCCGCAACCTGACCCAGCTCGGGGAGTTCGTGCACGATCTCGCGTGACGTGTCCGCAGCGGCACCGGCGGTGAGCGGGGTCGCGGCTGTGAACGAGGAGCAGTGGCGGCGGCGGTCAGCGTGACACGGAGACGCCGTACACGAGCGAGAGGTTGCGGGCCAGGGCCGCGGTGTCATGGCCGAAGGCCCACGACCACACCACCACGGTGCCCGAGCCGGGAACGTCGTAGGCGGTGTAGTCCGCGGTCATGTCGGACCAGACCCCGGTGACAGTCCCGTCCTGATAGGTGATCGGGTGGCACGGCCGGCCGATGATCGGTCCGCCGGCGCACCGCTCGGGACCGGCGCCACGGTGGGGCTTCACGGCAACCCGGACGTGCCACGCGGGTCGACCGTCGAAGGTCGTGCGGCGCACTGTCGAAGCCCGCAGATACGGTCTCGCGGCCAACCAGTGGATGAATCCGTCGGGAGTGGGGGACACTCCGGCCGCGGCCAGGGAAGCACGGGACGCCGCCACCACGCCCTCCATCACCGTCACGCCGGACGACCCGGTGCTCGCATAGCTCTCGACCAGCTGGGTGGTCGCTCCGGCGCCGGAGTTCACGCCGTACCCGCGCGGGATGTGCCAGCGGACGGGAGAGTCCAGGGAGAAGCGATAGGTGCGGCCACCGAGGCAGGTCACCATCGGGTCGGCGCAGACAGCCTGGTTGCCACCGGGCGTGGGGATCCGATGAGTCGGCTGGAGCGCGGTGTCGTGGTGACCGAACGTCACGCCGCCCCACCACGCGGCCGCGACCGCCACCGCGGCCGCGAGAGCGATCGTCACCTGCAACCGGCGACGGCGACTGGAGTGCGCGGCGAGCACCGCGTCGAGTCCGGCATCGAGATCCGTGGAGGTGCGGGTCCGCAGGTCGACGGAGGCGGCCCGGGCGAGGTCTTCGATGCTCATGACGATTCCTCCGTGTGTCCCAGGCGGTCCGCGAGGGTGGCGCGGGCGCGGGAGAGGTGGGCCTTGACCGTGCCTTCCGCGCAGCCGAGCGTCGTCGCAATGTCGGCCACGGGCAGGTCGAGGGCGTAGAAGAGGACGGTCGCCTGGGCCTGTCGGTGCGGGAGCCGCCGGACCTCGGCCCAGTACCGCTCGCTGTCCGGCTCGAGAGCCTCGCACCGGGCCGACGGCCGTACGGCGTACCGCTGGAGGGCCTTGCGCTCGACGATCAACCTCCGGGCCACCGACCTGCCCTTGTGCAGGCAGATGCCCCGGACGTAGCCGGCGGGGCTGTCGAGCCGCGCGATGTGTGACCACCTGCGGTAGGCCACCACCATGGTCTCCTGCGCCACGTCCTCGGCCGCCGCGGCACCGGCCAGAGCGCGCGACAGCACCAGCAGCCGCGGGTACTCGCGACGGTAGAACACCTCGAACGGCTCGATCAGGCGCGACGGGGACCGTTCCGTCCCCGGTCCGGCCCCCGGGCTCGGGGGCTCGTCGACGAGCTCGAGCACGGCCGGCGCGCGCTTCCGGAAGGTCTTGGTCATATAGGGAGATCGTTCGAACGGAGGCTCCCGGTTTACCACTGCGCGAGATTTCTCGCGAGATCCACCGCGGATCCGCCCCGGTAGGCTGAGGCCGCGCCGCCCCTGCTGAACAGCGAGGTGACACCGTGACGTTCGACGTCCACCAGCTCGACATGTTCGTGCTGGTCGGCGCGGGGGTCACGCTCCTGGCCATCCTCGCCGTCCGGGTCTCCACCCGGGCCGGGCTGCCCAGCCTGCTGCTCTAGCTGTTCGGGCCCTGGCGGGTCATCCGGTCGGCGGCGAGCAGATGGTGGTCGGTTGGGTCACCTTCACCGACGACAACCCCGGCACCAGCTTCTGGAACCGGGTGCCGACCACCACGATGATGCCCAGGCCCCCATGGTGCTTCTTGAGGACGTGGGCGAGTGGACCGAGCCGGCTCACGACCAGCCGGACGGCCGGGTCGCCGGGGTGGGTGCTCCAGACCTGGGCGAACGGCACGATCGTGCCCTTCGGGGCGTTCCCGACCTTGCCGGGGCCGAAGCCCTGGTCCTGGAACTCCGACATGGTGCGCTCGGCGAGGCCTAACCGTTGGCTTCCGTTGAAGACGCTGACGATCACCTTGGGCGCCGAGACCCGGTCGCCCGGCTGAAGGGTGGTCCGGAGGCAGAGCTTCGTCTTCGCGGAGTGCGGGAACGGCGACGTCATCGCCGACCAGCCCCAGGTGAGGCCGACGACGACCAGGACGCCGAGGAGGGCGAGGGTGAGCAGCGCCTTCACGTGTTGGGTGAGGTTCACGGCTCCACCACTTCGTGCACCCGGGCGTGGAGCACGTGGCGCTGCTGGAGCGCGGCGCGCAGGGCTCGGTGCAGGCCGTCCTCCAGGTAGAGCTCGCCGCGCCAGCGGATCACGTGCGCGAACAGGTCGCCGTAGAACGTCGAGGCGTCGTCGAGAAGCGCGTCGAGCCGGAGCGTGTCCTTGGTGGTGATCAGCTCGTCGAGGCGGACCTGCCGGGGCGGGAGCGCAGCCCAGGCCTGGGACGTCAGGTCGTGCGGAGGGTACGGACGTCCGTCCCCGACCCGCTTGAAGATCACGCGCGGAGTCTACTGAGGCTGCCTGTGCCGCCGTCCGGCTGCGCTGCGGTACGCCGCCCGCGGGGCCGCCCGTGGGAGGTCACAGGTGCGGGTCCCGCCAGGCCAGCTGGACGACCTCGACACCGCGGTCGCGGGTGACCAGGCGACCCCGTCCCGGAGCCGCCGGAGCCGGCCGGACGGTGCCGATCAGGTTGCCCTCGTCCGGGCTCCCGGAGAGCACCAGACCGGGCATGGCCAGGTCGCGCAGCGTCTGGATCACCGGTTCGTAGAGCGCCCGGGAGGCACCCCCGGACCGACGCGCGACGACGAGGTGCAGCCCCACGTCCCGCGCCTGGGCCAGCAGCGGCTGGAGGACCTGGACGGGCGAGCTCTGTTGGGTCGCCACCAGGTCGTAGTCGTCGACCACGAGGTAGACCTCGGCGCCGGTCCACCACGACCGGTCGCGCAGCTGCTTCGGCGTGACATCGGGCCCGGGGATGCGGCTCTCCAGATAGGCGGCCAGGTCGGCCAGCGTCGGCGTCGCCTGGGCGGCGGAGGTGAGGTAGTAGAGGAGGTAGTCGTCGGGCGCCTCGCCGAGCAGCGAACGGCGGTAGTCCACCACCACGATCTGCGCCTCCTGGGGTGTGCGGGTGCGCATGACCTCGTGGAGGTAGGCGCGCAGCGCGGTGCTCTTGCCGGACTGCCCGTCGCCGAAGATCAGCCAGTGCGGCTCGGTGTCCGGGTCGAGGCCGACCGGCGCGAGCTCCTTCTCGTCGACGCCCAGCAGCAGCCGGCTCCCGGCCCGGGCCCGCTCGCCGGCCTGGCCGAGGAGGTCCCGGACCGTGAGCATCTCCGGCAGCAAGCGCAGCTTCGGCCCGGTCGGGCCGCGCCATGCCTCGGCGACGCGCACGACGAGCCTCTCGATGCCGTCGCCGAGGGTCGAGGCGTCCGGCTCGCCGTCGACCCGCGGCAGCGCCGCCAGGAAGTGCACCTTGCCCGGCAACAGGCCGCGGCCCGGCCGGCCCGGTGGTACGAGGGTGGCCAGCCTGCGGTCGATCTCGGAGTCCATCGGGTCGCCGAGCCTGAGCTCCAGCCGGGTCCCGAAGAGGTCGCGGATGGCGGCGCGGTAGTCCGCCCACCGCGACGATGCGGTCACGACGTGGCAGCCGAAGGTGAGACCACGCGACGCGAGCTGCTGGAGGTCGAGCTCCAGGTCGTCGAAGTCGGCGCGCAGGGTGCTCCAGCCGTCGACGACCAGGAACACGTCGCCGTACCCGTCGTCGGCACGGCCGTCGGCCCGACGGCTGCGGTAGGTCTCGATGGAGTCGACGCCGTTTGCGCGGAAGTACGCCTCGCGCCGCTCGACGATCCCGCTGACCTCGGCCAGGATCCGGCGTACGACGTCTGGCTCGGATCGCGTGCCGATGCCGGCAACGTGGGGCAGTGACGCCATCCCCGCGAACGTGCCGCCACCGAAGTCGAGCACGAAGAACTGCGACTCCGCCGGTGTCGTGGTGAGCGACAGGCTGGCCACCAGGGTCCGCAGGAGCGTGCTCTTGCCGGTGCGCGGACCGCCGACCACGGCGACGTGACCGGTGGCGCCCGACAGGTTGACGGTGAGGGTGTCGCGCCGCTGTTCGCGCGGCCGGTCGACGGTGCCCAGGGGCACGGTCAGGCCACCCAGTGCCCGCCACTGGCGCGACACCAGGCCGAGCGCGGGATCGGGCGCCAGGTCGGCCAACAGCCCGTCGAGGGTGTCGGGTACGTCGAGCGGCGGCAACCAGACCTGGCGGGCGGCCGGGCCGGTGCCGGCCATCCGCCCGACTGCGACATCGAGCAGCGTCTCGTGCTCGTCGGTCGGAGCCGGCCGCCGCGCGGGCTCGGCCTCATGGTCGGACTCGGGCTGCCGCAGCTGCACCTCGGTGATCGTCCACGGCAGGATCGCCGGCACCACGCCACCCTCGTCGCGTACGACCGAGCGCGTGCGGACGACGGGCGGCGCGGAGACGTAGGCGCCCTTGAAGCGCAGCAGCGTGGACTGGTCGGGCTTGAGGAAACCCAGACCGGGCACGGGGGGCAGCTCGTAGGCATCGGGTACGCCGAGCACCGTGCGGGACTCCTGTGCCGAGAACGTGCGCAGGCCGACCCGGTAGGACAGGTGCGACTCGAGGCCGCGGAGCCGGCCCTCCTCGAGGCGCTGCGAGGCGAGCATCAGGTGCAGGCCGAGCGACCGGCCGAGACGCCCGATCGCGACGAACAGGTCGATGAACTCCGGCTTGGCCGACAGCATCTCGGAGAACTCGTCGACCACGATGAACAGCGACGGGAGCGGCGCGAGGTCCGCACCGGCAACGCGGGCGCGTTCGTAGTCGCGGACCGAGGCGTAGTTGCCCGCGTCGCGGAGCAGCTCCTGGCGGCGCACCATCTCCCCGGACAGCGCGTCCTGCATGCGGTCGACCAGGGTGAGCTCGTTGGCCAGGTTGGTGATCACCGCGGAGACGTGGGGCATCGCCGACATCCCGGCGAAGGTCGCGCCGCCCTTGAAGTCGACGAGCACCAGGTTGAGCTGCTCGGGGGAGTGGGTGAGTGCCAGTCCGAGCACGAGCGTGCGCAGGAACTCCGACTTGCCGGACCCGGTGGCGCCGATCACGAGGCCGTGCGGACCCATGCCCTGCTGGGCGGACTCCTTGATGTCGAGGTGGACGGTGCCGCCGTCGTCGCCGACACCGATCGGCACCCGCAACCGGTCGCGGGCAGGACGTGGCCGCCAGGCCGAGGTCGGGTCGTAACGGCGCACGTCGCCCAGGCCGAGCAGGTCCGTGAGGTCCGACGGACCGCCGACCTCCCCGGCGCTCGCGGACTCGGCCTCGACCCGGGCGGTGACGACGTGCAGAGGTGCCAGCCGGCGGGCGAGTGCCTCCGCGGTGGCCAGGTCGCACTGGTCGGCCGCGCCCCGGATCGGCGCCTCGAGCGGCCGCAGCGCGCTGATCGGCAGCCGGCTGTCGGCCGGCTCGGAGCGGTCTTCGAACAGCAGCCGCAGCGCCGGGCTGTTCCTGAGCTCGTCCCACCGGCTCGGCAGGTCGAGCACGGTGACACCGTGCAGACCTTCGGGAGGGAGCACCTGGTTGCCCGGAGGCAGGACGCCGCCGTCGACGACGACGAGGATGTGCGGGCCCCGGGGCCGCTCGCCACCACCGAAACCGGGACGCTCCGCCAGGTCCGGTGGCAGCAGCCCGGTGAGGTCGGTGAGGTCGGTCGACACCATCCGCCGGGGTCCGACGGCGTCGTACGCGTGCGCGGACAGGGCGTGCGGCAGCCACTTGACCCAGTCCCACTGGGCCAGCGAGTCCTCGGAGGCGAGGACCCCGATCGCGAGGTTCTCCGGCGAATGGAACGCCGTAGCGGAGCAGATCATGGCCCGGGCCAGGGAGCGCGCCTCGTCCTCGGGGCCGCAGATCTCGATCCGGTCGAAGGCCCGCAGGTCCACCGACGCCGGCAGGTTGGGCTGCACCCGGTGTACGGCGAGCAGCCGGTGCAGCGCAGACGCGGCCGCCGGGTCGACCTGCCCGGTCGGGGCCGAGTGGGGAGGCACGAGTTCCAGCGACAGCGGCTGGCTGCACACGGCGTACCGCACCTGGAGGAACTGCGCGTCGCCCGCGCCGTTCTCCCACACCCGCGAGCGCTCGTCGGCCAGTGCCGGCAGCGCGGACGGGTCGGGGTGGAGCCAGAGCAGGGCTGCCCGCTGCTGGGCGGCGGCGTCGCGCGCGATCGTGCGGACCGTGCCGAGGTAGCGGAGGTACTGCATCCGCGTGCCGGTCATGGTCCGCAGGCGCTGCGCCCGCTGCCGCTCCAGCTGAACGGCGATGAACGCGAGCGTCGCGAACAAGAACATGCCGGCCGCCACGAGGCTGCGGGCCTGTCCGCCGGGGGTCGAGCTGCTCGTCGCCACGAGCGCGACGGAGCCGAGGCTGCCGAGCATGGGGATGGCGTTCATCAGAACGCCGCCTGCGCCGTCGGCGTTCACGGTCTCGGGGGGCGGCCGGAGGACGAGCTCACCGGTGGGCAGCTCCGGCTTCACACCGGTCGCGGTACGCATCAAGGCGCTCAACCGGCCTCCCGAGAACGAGGATGCGGACGGCGTGATGATAGGCGGCCGCGCGCAGAGGGGCGGCCCCGATGAGGACGGCCTGTGGATGACGGTTGCCGGCCGACCAGGTCTGTGGACAACGACGCCCGAGCGGCGCGCGATGGAGGCACCCTTGCTCTGTTCGGCCCGGTCCGGGACCGAGCAATGACCGGAACGAAAGGAGACGACGAGATGTCGTCCGCACTAGAGATGGGTCAGGGCCAGGGAACTCTCTCGGCCGCCGCCGGCATGGTTGCCGACGCCAGGCACGACTTCGACCGCTACAACAACGAGCTCGTCCAGCACATCGACTCCGCCAAGGCGATGTGGGGCGGCCAGGGCGGTACCGCGTTCAACTCGCTCGGCCACGCCTGGTCGGAGAAGCAGCGCACGATCACCGGTGCGCTCAACCAGTTCGAGGGCTCTCTGCGCTCGACCGAGAAGGACAACATCAGCACCGACGACACCCAGTCGTCAGCGTTCACCCGCAACCAGCAGCGCCTCGGCTGAGCGCGCCCGGACAGGAGCAGACCATGGAACTCGACGGACTCAAGGTCAACCACGCGGGTCTGGACCAGACCGCGGACGACCTCATGGGCATCGTGAACAAGATCGACGCCCGCATGCGGCACCTCGAGCGCGAGCTCAACCCGCTGCGCGCGAGCTGGGTCGGCGACGCGCAGCAGGCCTACACCGTGGCCAAGGCTCGCTGGGACGGTGCCATCACCGAGATGCGCGACCTGCTCCTGAACACCTCGCGGCAGGTCACCAGGTCCAACGCTGAGTACCGCGCCGCCGACGCGCGCGGTGCTCGGTCCTTCGACATGTGAGCCGGGTGGCCGGCAGTCGATCGAGACCATGCGCGAGTTCATGTTGAGCCAGGCGCCGACCGGTGCGTCGGGGTTGCTCCGCGTCACCGTCTCCTCGGGCACCCGCCGGGTGGATCTCGCGCTCCCCGGCGCGGTGCCGGTCGCCGAACTCGTCCCCGAGCTGGCCCGCTGCGTCGGGCTGCTCGACGCGGTCACGGTCTACGGCGGCTACCGTCTCGTCACCCAGGACGGCCGCGCCCTCGCCACAGATTCGGGGCTCGCCATCCAGGGCGTCAGGGACGGCGGCATCATCACCCTCGCCGCCGGGGTCGACGACGAGCCACCGCGAACCTACGAGGACGTGGTCGAGGCCATGAACGACGTCGTCGAGCGCGACCTCGAGCGGTGGGACGCGGCCGCCGGACGCCGTACGGCGCTGTGGGCCGCGGTCCTGTTTCTCCTCGTCGGCGGCGCCTCCCTGCTCCTCCAGCAGGGCTCCGGCAACGCGGCCGGCGCGGTGGCCGCCCTCCTCGTGCTGGGCGCCGGGGCCCTCTCGCACACCCAAGGTGAGACGCAGACGCACGCGGCGGTCGCCGTCGCGCTCCTGGGCTGCGTCTACGCCGCCGTGGCCGGTCTCATGCTCGTGGGAGGCCCACCGCTCGTAGGCACTCCGGTCGCGGCGGCGGGCGGCAGCACCCTCGCCTCGGGACTGGTCGCCGCCCTCGGTCTCGCGCGGGGCCGCACCCTGCTGCTGGCGCCGGTCGTGGTGGGGGCGGTGTTCCTCGCGACCGGTCTGCTGATGAACGAGTCGACCGTCGACCCCGCCGTCGTCCTCACCACCGCGCTCGCCCTGGTCGCGATCGGCGGCAGCGTCCTCCCGTGGCTCGCGCTGGGAGCCACCGGCACCAGGGTCGACCAGCTGTACCCGAACGCCGACATCACCCGGGGCCTCCACCGGATCGATCTCGACCGGGTCGGCGCGGACGCCCGAGCCGGCCACGAGATCCTGGTCGCGATGTCGGCCACCGTCGGCGTGCTCCTCGTGCTCATCTCCCCGTTGGCGGTCTCGCTCGGTGTCGCCGGCACGGCTGTGTCGGTGCTCGCAGCCGTCGTGGTGATGCTGCGCACGCGGCAGCACCTCGCCCGCGCCGAGGTGCTGGTCGGGCTGACCTCTGGTGTCCTCGGCCTGCTGTCCACGGCACTGTCGGTGCTGTGGCTGCACCCCGGCTGGCTGCCCACCACCGCCGTCGCTCTGGTGGTCACCGGTGCCGTGGTGCTCGCGCTCACGGTGCTTCCGCACGGCGCGTCCGTGCGCCTTGGCTGGCTCGGCGAGGTCGCCGAGACCGTAGCGCTGGTCGCCCTGCTGCCGACGCTGGTCATCGCGACCGGCGTCCTGTCCTCGATCACGGCGTAGGCATGGACACCACACGCGACCTGGTCGAGGCGCAGTCCTTCAGCCGACGGCGACTGGTGACCGCGTTCGTGTCCGGTGCCCCGGGTGGGCGCGAGGTCGAACCGGCCCGGCCCGCGCGCACCATCGTGGCGGGCCTCGCCCTCGGTGTCCTGCTGATCGCCGGCGCCGCGGTCAGAAGCGTGCTGGCCGGGTCCGCCGAGGGCGACTGGAACACGTCGCCGCCCGGGTCGCCCGCTTCACCGGCCGCACCTCACCCGACGCGGATGGCCCAGATGCTGCCGACGACTCCGGCCCCGCCTTCGCCGTTGGTGTCGGGCAGCGGGTCGACTCGCTGAGCGGCCAATCACCCCGAACCCGCCGGTGGGTCCGGCACCCCGCGCCGGTCAGCCGGTGCCCGGCACGGTCACGTGCGCCGCCGCTGGGGCGTGCGCCCTGGTGCCGACCAGCCGGACGACGTACGTCGTCTTCCGCTGCCGCTGCGGCACCTCGAAGATGATCGACCCGTTCGCGTCCAGCGGCCCGTGCCGCAGCGTGACCAGGCGGCCGCCCACACGTCGGAGCAGCACGACCCGGTCGCCCGGTCGACCGCCCTGGGCGGTCGCGGTGAGGTCGACTGTCGCGCCGGAGTGGTTCGCCGATGCGGTCAGGGTGGGCACCATGACCACGCGCCACGCGGTGCTGGGGACGCCGTTGACCGCGCGGAGGCGGTAGCCCGTCGTACGTCGGGCGGCCGGCGTCGCGAAGGCGACCGAACCGCCGGAGTCCGTAGTGGCTCGGCCGACCGCGCGCCAGCGCTGACGCCCCCGCACCTGCAGCAGCACCCGGCGACCCGGCAACGGTGATCCGTCAGCGGTGCGCACGACCCCGGACAGGGTGAGCGACGCGCCAACGCCGACGCGGTGGCTCGGCGCCGTGATCGATACGCTCGCGGCCGCCGGTGGGGTCACCGCGACCCGCGCATGTGCCGCCGTGTGGCGCCGCGTCGCGAGCACGCGCACGGCATAGCTGGTACGCCGCTGCGGCGTGGCGACCTGTACCTGGATCGCGCCGGACGGGTCCAGGCGTCCCTGCCGGACCAGCCGCGGCTGGTGGTCGACCCAGCGATACAGCTGCACCCGGTCGCCACCTCGGCAGCCCAGGCAGGTCGCGTCGATGGTGGTCACGGACCCGCCGACGTCGAGGGTCGCGGCCAGCGACGGCACCATCCGGACCGACCACGGAGCGCTGCGCACGCCGTGGTCGGCATGCAGCCGGAACCGGGCGGACCGCTGCAGCGGCGGGGTGACGAGCGAGACCGTGCCGGACGCGTCCGACGTCGCCTCACCCACGGCCCGCCAACGGCGGGGTCCGCGAACCTGAAGCACGACCCGGTGATCGGGGAGCGGCGAGCCGTCGGCGGCGGTGACCACTCCGGACAGGGTGACCGCCTGGCCGACTCCGGCCCGGTGCCCGGTACCGGCGATCGTCATGCCCGACGCGCCTGACGAGACGGGTGTCGGTGTCGATCCCGGGGAGGTGGGCCCCGACGTAGGCGAGGTCGTGTGGGACGAGCCGCCGGACGGTCCACCGGCCGGGTGGCGGGAACCGTGGCTCCCCGGTGTCGGTGACCCGGTCGGTGCGCCCGGTGTCGTCGTACCCGTGGGGACGCCGGGGCTCGAGGTCGGTGCTGCGCCCGGCGTCGTCGGAGAGCCGCCGGAGCCGTCCCGGGTGCGCGGGTCGGTCGGTACGACGTGCGCCGGGCCGTCGGCGCGGGGCGCGGGTGCGCCGATGGGCCCGAGCACGCTGTGCACGACCCGCTGCACCGGGTCGGGGAGGTTGCCGGTGTAGGCGGCGGCGACGCCGCTGGTCAGGGCGACGGTCACCACGACGGCGGTGCCGCCCGCGCCCAGCCGACCTGCCGCGCGGCGCGGCAGCGAGCGGATCCCGGTGCGGGGGCGTGACTCGCGGAACACCGCGACGTACTGCTCCTCGTCGGCCAGCTCCGTGGCGGTGCCGGGCGCGCGCAGGGCACGGATCAGGTCGTCGTCGGCCCAGCCGGCCAGGTCGTCGTCGTGCTCGCTCATCTCACACCACCTCTCGAGCCGAACGGATCCGCGGGTCACTGGCGAGGGACTTCAGGGCCCGGTGCACGGCCACCCGCACCGTGCCCGGTTTCTTGCCGACCAGCTCGGCGACGGTTGCGACGTCGAGCCCGGCCACCACGCGCAGCATCACCATCTCCGCCTGCGCCGCGGGCAGCGAGGCCACCAGCCGGAGGGCGGCCGCGGTCGCCTCTCGCTCGGCGGCGTCCTGCTCCGCGCTGGGGTGGCTGGCTCTCGGCGTACCGCCGCTGACATCCGGGTCCGCGACCGGCACCACGGGTCGCGACGCCCGGGCCCGTCCGTGGTCGATCGCCCGGTGGCGGGCGACGGTGAACAGCCAGGCGCGGAAATCGGTCGACCCGCCGCGGAAGCCGTGCAGGTCGCGGACCACCTGCAGCCAGGTCTCGGCGGCCAGGTCCTCGGGGGCGTCGTTGCCTCGCACGGTCAGGTACCGGAGCAGTGGCGGGTGGAGGGACCGCCAGAGCTGGATGAATCCGGCCTCGTCGCCGCTGCGGGCGAGGTCCAGCGCCGCGTCGAGATCCTCCCGGACACCCGCGGGGGCAGTCTGGCGCCCACCGGCCCGATCTCCTCCTGAGTCGGGTCGGTGGGCGGCGCGGGGTCGTGGGCCGTCCAGCGTCGGTCCCTCCAGCCGTCTCGTACCGGCCTCAGGAGACGACTGTCCCGCTGAGGCTCGGCGCGAACCGCGGCCCACCCGCATAGGCGAGACGGTAACCGGTCCCGGGCGTGAGCGGCTCGTCGAACCGAACGACTCCCCTGGCGCCCGTCTTCGCGGTCCCGGCGTCGGTCCACGTTGCCGAGCCGGAGGACTGCTCCTGCAGGGTCACCGCCCGGCGGGCCAGGGGTTGTCCATCACCTCGGAGCAGGCCGCTGATCGTGAACGTCGCCTCATGGGCACGGCCGCGGATCGACAGCGAGGTCGGGAAGCGGACCCAGACCCGGATGCGGTCGCTGAGCGCGCCGGGCAGGCCGGTCGAGCGCACCAGATGCAGCCGATAGACCATCGGGGCGGCCGGGGTGTCGATGAAGCTGACCGTGCCGTCGTCGGCGGTGGTGCCGACTCCGACCACGTGCAGGTCCCGCGTCGACCCGACCCGGCGGGCGAGCAGCTTCACGGTCGCGCCGGCGACCGGCGTGCCGGCGTCGGTCACGGTGCCCGTGACCGTGGTCGAGTCGCCCTTGACGATCGTGCGTGGCGACGCCGCGATCGCGACGTCGGGACGGATGAGGACGCGGACGACCGCGCTGCGCGCCGGCTGCAGGAGCCGGGTACCGAGGAAGACCAGGCGGTACGCCGTGTCCGCGACGGGGTCGACCCGGAAGGCGACGATGCCCAGGCGGCGGGTCCGGTGGACTCCGTCGAACGTCCAGCCGGTGTCGGCGGTGCGCGACACCAGGATCACGCGACGGTGGGGGAGCGGGATGCGCCCGGCGCGGAGCCGGCCGCGCACGACGTCGACACCGGTCGGCCCCACGAGGTGGTGCACGGCCCGGATCGACAACGAGGTCGCGAGCCGGCCAGCGGGGTGGTGCGGCGTGCGGACGCGCACGGTCGCCACACCGCTGAGGCTGGGTCGGGCGTCGGTGTCGCCGGCGTAGTCCCAGCGGTAGCGCGTCGTCACGTCGGGCGTCACCGTGGTGCGGAGTCCGCCGTGGTCACCGGCCGTGGCCTCGGCGACGGGCGTGAAGCCGGTCGTGCCCATGGGTCGGGCCTCGAGCGTGACCGTCCGGCCGGCGGCCGTGCCGGCACCGCTCACCGCCAGGGCGCCGGTGACCGTGTCGCTGTCGCCCGGCGCGACCGCCGGATGGACGACGCGGATCGACAGAGACGTCGCGGCCCGGTCGGTCGCGGACGCCGGGCCGGCGTTCAGCGTGGGGATCACGAGCGCGGCGGTGGCGGTCACCAGGGCCGCGGCGGTCGCCGTACGTCGCAGGTGGGACAGGGCCATGGGGGCTCCTCTGCCTGGGGCGTCCGGGGCGGACGCGCGTCAACCAACACAGCGCAGGAGCAGGCGATCGCGTTACACGCGGGTGCGCCCGGCAGTGTGTGGTCCCGGACGAGCCTGGCGGAGGATAGGGGATTCGAACCCCTGAGGGCTTGCACCCAACCCGCTTTCCAAGCGAGCGCCATAGGCCACTAGGCGAATCCTCCGCCGAGGAGGTTACCGGGCTGCCGACGAGGCGACGAAATCGCTCCGAGCCGGCCCGACGCCGACTTCGCCCGTCGTACGACGGTCACCTAGACTTCCCCGCAACCCCCCATGCGGCGGCATCTTGCTTAACTCCCCCAGGGCCGGAAGGCAGCAAGGGCAGGCGGGCTCTGCTGGGTGCGTGGGGGGCCTTCACATGCCCGCGCACCGAGGGCCTCGCTCTCGACAGGCTCGATCAGCCGATCTGCGGGTCTAGCATCCGGTCGTGTCGTTCCTCGACCTGGCGATCGTGTGCGCGGTGGCCCTGGCCGGCCCGCTGCTGGCGGCGCCCCTGCGCTGGCGCCTCCCGGTCGTCCTGGGTGAGCTCGTCGCCGGTGTGGTGCTCGGCGTCACGGGGTTCGGACTCCTCGACGCGAGCGACTCGACCTTCACGTTCCTCGGCAACGCTGGTTTCGTGCTGGTGATGTTCGTGGGCGGCACCCAGGTCCCGGTCCGCGATCCCCGGCTGCGGTCGGCACTGCGCACCGGACTGGTCAGGGCTGTGATCGTGGGCGCCGCGGCGTGCGTCCTGGGGTACGCCGTGTCCCGGCTGGTCGACATCCACCACGCCCCGCTGTACGCCGTTCTGATGGCGTCGTCGTCCGCGGCGCTGGTGCTTCCCATCGTCGGCTCGCTCGGGCTCGACGGGCCCGCGCTGGTCGAGCTCCTGCCGCAGATCGCGGTCGCCGACGCGATGTGCATCGTGCTGCTCCCGCTGGCGATCGACCCGGCCCACGTGGGCCGCGCCGCGCTCGGTGCCGCGGTCGTTCTGGCCGCCGGTGGGGTGCTCTTCCTGCTGCTCCGGGCGGTCGAGCGGAGTGGAGTCCGCGAGCGCGTGCACCGCGTCTCGGAGGACCGGCAGTTCGCCGTCGAGCTGCGGGTCAGCCTGGCCGCGCTGTTCGCGATGGCGGCGCTGGCCGTCTCGGTGCACGTCTCCCTGATGCTCGCGGGTTTCGTCGCGGGGCTCGCGGTCTCCGCGGTGGGCGAGCCGAGGCGGGTCGCCCGGCAGCTGTTCGCGGTGACCGAGGGCTTCTTCGGTCCACTGTTCTTCGTCTGGCTGGGCGCCGGACTCCAGCTCCGCGACCTCGCGCACCACCCGTCGATGATCGGGCTCGGAGTCTGCCTGGGTCTGGGTGCGGCCGTCGCGCACCTGGTGCCGGTCGCCCTGCGCCAGCCCGCGCCGTACGCCATGTTGGCGACCGCCCAGCTCGGCGTCCCGGTCGCGGCGACCACGATCGGCGGCCAGCTCGGGCTGCTCCGGCCCGGTGAGGGGGCGGCCCTCATCCTGGGCGCCCTCGTCACCCTGGTCGTGACGGTGGGCGGCGGCGCCCTGGCCGCTCGTACGACGCCCGCAGAGACCGCGCCGCCCGCGGCGCCGGAGGCGGCGGCCGGCTGACTCCACTGCCGCACTCGCCCAGCCTCCCGGTTGTCGGCATGGCTGGTTAGGGTTCAGGAGTGGAGTCCCCTCTTGCGCTCTATCGGCGCTATCGGCCCGAGACCTTTGCCGAGGTCATCGGGCAGGACCACGTGACCGAGCCGCTGCGGGCCGCGCTCGCCGGCAACCGGGTCAACCACGCCTATCTCTTCTCCGGTCCGCGCGGCTGCGGCAAGACCACCTCGGCGCGCATCCTCGCCCGCACCCTGAACTGCGAGCAGGCCCCCGTGGCCGACCCGTGCGGCGAGTGCGACTCCTGCCAGGACCTCGCGCGGCGTGGCCCGGGCTCGATCGACGTGATCGAGATCGACGCCGCCTCTCACGGCGGTGTCGACGACGCTCGCGACCTGCGCGAGAAGGCGTTCTTCGCTCCGGTGCGCAGCCGCTACAAGGTCTACATCATCGACGAGGCCCACATGGTCAGTGCGCAGGGCTTCAATGCCCTGCTCAAGCTGGTGGAGGAGCCGCCGCCCCATCTGCGTTTCATCTTCGCCACCACCGAGCCGGAAAAGGTCCTGCCGACGATCCGGTCGCGCACCCACCACTACCCGTTCCGGCTGATCCCGCCGCGCCTGCTCTCGTCGTACCTCTCCGAGCTGTGCGACAAGGAAGGCGTCACCATCGAGCCGGCGGCACTCCCGCTCGTGGTCCGCGCCGGCGGCGGTTCGGCGCGCGACACCCTGTCCGTGCTCGACCAGCTGATGGGCGGGGCAGGTCCCGACGGCATCACCTACACGCTGGCCGCCGGGCTCCTCGGCTACACGCCCGACACCCTGCTGGACGAGGTGGTCGACGCGTTCGCCGCGGGCGACGGGTCCGCGGTGTTCGGGGTCGTCGACAAGGTGATCGAGACCGGGCAGGACCCGCGCCGCTTCGCCGAGGACCTCCTGCGCCGCCTGCGTGACCTCGTGATCGTCTCGGCGGTGCCCGACGCACCCGCGACCGGCCTGATCGACATCGCCGAGGACGCCGCGGAGCGGCTCGTCGCCCAGGCCGCCCGCTTCGGCCCGGCCGAGCTCAGCCGCGCCGCCGACCTGGTGGCCACCGGGCTGACCGAGATGCGCGGGGCCACGGCTCCCCGCCTCCTGCTGGAGCTGATCTGTGCACGCGTGCTGCTGCCCGGCGCCGACCACTCGACCGAGGGCGTCCAGGCGCGACTCGACCGGCTCGAGCGCCGGGTGGCGATCAGCGGGGGAGACCCGGGGCAGCCCTCTGCGGTCGGGCCGCCCGTGGCCGAGCCCTCACCACGTGTCGAGCCCCCCACTGCTCCGGCGGCGGTGGAGCCCGTCGACTCCGCGGTCGAGCAGAAAGACTCGGAGGTCGAGCATGACCGAGACCAGCCGGCACCCGAAGCGGAGCCGGCCTCGACGGCAGAGCCGGGTCCAGACCGGGAGCCGAGCGCGCCCTTGCCCGCGGAGCCGGTCGCCGTGGCGTCGTCCGAGCCCGTGGCCACGACCCCCGCCGGCTCGCCGTTGAGCCTGGTCGACGTCCGCCGGCTCTGGCCCGACATCGTCGAGGCGACCAAGCAGCGCCGCCGGGTGACCTGGATCCACCTGACCCAGCAGGCGCAGGTCGTCCAGATCGACGACACGACCCTGACCCTCGGCTTCGGCAACGCCGGTGCGCGCGAGTCCTTCGACAGCGGTGGCAGCAGCGAGATCGTCCGCCAGGCCGCCATCGAGGTGGTCGGGCACGACTGGCGGGTCGAGACGATCGTCGATCCCGGCGCGCAAGCCACCGCGCCGCCGGCACCCCCCGCGAATGCCCGGGCATCGGCCGCCGCCCCCGAGTCCGTTGATCCCGAGCCCGTTGATCCGGAGCCCGTTGATCCGGAGCCGGTTGACTCCGGGTCGGTTGGTTCCGAGCCCGAGCAGGCGGGCGAGCCGGCGGAGCCCGCGTCCGCGTCCGCGCGCCAGGCGATCAGCCGCACCCGCACCACCGCCCAGGAAGAGACCGATGCCGCGCCCGTCGACACCGACGGCGGGGCGCGGCACGACGACGTCGACGACGAGTCGGCCGGACTCGACGGCACCCAGCTGCTCCAGGAGGCGTTGGGCGCCGAGGTCATCGAGGAGATCCCGCACCAGTGACCTCACCGCAACCGACCCCAGAGACGAACAGGTGATCCCATGACCGACAACCCCTTCGACGCCCTCGGCGGTGACCAGCCCGGCGGGTTCGACCTCCAGGGCCTGCTCGCCCAGGCACAGCAGATGCAGGAGCAGCTCGAGAGCGCCCAGGAGCGGCTGGCCGAGGCGCGGGTCGACGGCACGGTCGCCGGCGGCGCGGTGACGGTCACCGTCAACGGCATCGGCGAGCTCCAGGCCGTGCAGATCAAGGCGGGGGGCTTCGACGGCAGCAGCGACGACGACCTCAGTGACCTCGGCGACCTGATCGTGGCGGCCTACCGCGACGCGAAGTCCCAGGCCGACTCCCTGGCCAGCTCGGCGCTCGGCCCGCTCTCCGGTGGCGGCGTCCCCGGCCTCGGCGGGTAGGACCTAGGTCGTGTCTCCTTACCCCATAGCCTGCTGCGCGCCGCCCATCGCGCGCGCTGGCGGCGTTGTCGTCGACTCGACGATGCTGACGCATCGCCTTCGCTCCTCCGCCTTGCCAGCACACCCGCTGGCCGACGCTCGCTACGGCCGAGGGTAAGGAGACACGACCTCTTGTACGAAGGCATCGTCCAGGACCTCATCGACGAGCTCGGTCGGCTGCCCGGCGTCGGTCCCAAGGGCGCGCAGCGCATCGCGTTCTACCTCCTCCAGACCGAGCCCGCCGACGTACGCCGGCTGGCCGAGGTCCTGCTGGAGGTGAGGAGCCGGGTGCGGTTCTGCGCCTTGTGCTTCAACATCTCCGAGGACGAGCAGTGCCGCATCTGCCGCGACCCGCGCCGCGACCAGACGGTGCTGTGCGTGGTGGAGGAATACAAGGACGTCGTCGCCATCGAGCGCACCAAGGAGTTCCGCGGGCGCTACCACGTGCTCGGCGGCGCGATCTCGCCGATCGACGGCATCGGCCCCGACCAGCTCCACATCACCGAGCTCTTCAAGCGTCTCTCTGACGGCGCCATCACCGAGGTCATCCTCGCCACCGACCCCAACCTCGAGGGCGAGGCGACCGCCACCTACCTCACCCGTATGCTCAAACCCCTGGAGTTACGCATCACCCGCCTTGCGAGTGGTCTGCCCGTCGGTGGCGACCTTGAGTACGCCGACGAGGTCACTCTCGGGCGGGCCTTTGCAGGGAGGCGATCTGCCGAATGACCGACCAGACCACCACCGAGGAGCTCATCGCGGCGGCGGCGTTGTTGCCGCCCATCGAGCCCGGCGACGAGTTCGGGGCGCAGATCGCCGACCAGGTCGAGAGCTTCCTGATCGCCGTGCGTGCCGTCGCCACCGAGGGTGAGCTCGGCACCGGTATCTCGATCCTTCTGCTGGAGATCAGCCAGGTGCTGCTGGCGGGCGCCCGGCTGGGTGCCCAGGTCGACTTCACCCCCGAGGGCGACTACCAGCCCGATGTCGGCCCCGACGCCGAACTCGACGGGCTGCGGCTGCGCCTGGCCGACCTGTTCGACAACCTCGACACCTACAGCTTCGTCTTCGACCCCTACGACCCCGAACAGGTCGAGAGCCAGATCTCCGACGACCTGACCAGCATCGCGGCCGACCTCGAGAACGGCCTGCGCCACTTCCGGCTCGGAAACACCGCGGAGGCGCTGTGGTGGTGGCAGTTCTCCTACGTCTCGTCGTGGGGCAACCTCGCCGGCGCCCTGCTGAACGCCCTGCTCTCCGTGGTCGCCCACGACCGGCTCGACGTGGAGTTCACCGGCGAGTCCGACCAGGTCGCCGCGGCGAATGAGATGTTGGGGGCTACGCCCGTGGCCGCCGATAGAATCTGACTCGTCTCCGCGCAGCGCCGCGCGCGGACGTCGTACCTGCTTCCAACCGTTGTCGAGGACCTGACCGTGGGCATTGTCGTGCAGAAGTACGGCGGCTCGTCGGTCGCCGACGCCGACGGCATCAAGCGCGTCGCCCAGCGCATCGTCGAGAGCCGGCAGGCCGGCCACGACGTGGTCGTGGTGGTCTCCGCCATGGGCGACACCACCGACGAGCTCCGCGACCTGGCCGAGCAGGTCAGCCCGACCCCGGAGCCGCGCGAGCTCGACATGCTGCTCACCGCGGGCGAGCGGATCTCGATGGCCCTGCTGGCGATGGCGATCGCCCAGCTCGGCCACAAGGCGCAGTCGTTCACCGGCTCGCAGGCCGGCGTGATCACCGACTCGGCGCACGGCCGGGCCAAGATCATCGACATCACGCCGGGCCGGATCGTGAACGCCATCACGCAGGGCGCCATCGCGATCGTGGCCGGCTTCCAGGGCGTCTCTCAGGACACCAAGGACATCACCACCCTGGGCCGCGGCGCCTCCGACACCACCGCGGTCGCGTTGGCCGCCGCGCTCGGAGCCGAGGTGTGCGAGATCTACAGCGACGTCGACGGCGTGTTCACCGCCGACCCGCGCCTGGTGCCGTCGGCCCGCAAGCTCGACCGCGTCTCCACCGAGGAGATGCTGGAGATGGCCGCGTCCGGCGCGAAGATCCTGCACCTGCGCTGCGTCGAGTACGCCCGCCGCTACGCCATCCCCATCCACGTCCGGTCCTCCTTCTCGCAGAAGGAAGGCACCTGGATCCTGCCCGATCCCCCGGAGGGAGCACACGACATGGAGCAGGCGATCATCGCCGGCATCGCCCACGACCGCAGCGAGGCCAAGATCACCGTGGTCGGCGTACCCGACAAGGTCGGTGAGGCCGCGCGCATCTTCGAGGCGCTCGCCGAGGTCGAGGTCAACCTCGACATGGTGGTGCAGAACGTCTCCGCCCAGGCGACCGGGCTCACCGACATCTCCTTCACCCTGCCGCGCGACGACGGCCAGACCGCGATGGCGGCGCTCGCCACGCTGCAGAGCGACGTCGGCTACGAACGGCTGGCCTACGACGACGAGATCGGCAAGGTCTCGCTGATCGGCGCGGGGATGCGCTCGCACCCGGGCATCACCGCGAAGTTCTTCGCCGCGCTCGCCAACGCCGGCGTCAACATCGAGATGATCTCCACCTCGGAGATCCGGATCTCGGTGGTGGTCGCCGAGGCCGATGTGGCCGCGGCCGTCCAGGCCACGCACACGGCGTTCGGCCTCGACAACGCCGAGGTCGAGGCGGTCGTGTACGGCGGGACCGGCCGATGACTCAACCCCTCAACGTCGGCGTGGTCGGTGCGACCGGCCAGGTCGGCGCCGCGATGCGCCAGATCCTCGTGGAGCGCGACTTCCCGATCGCCTCGATCCGGCTGTTCGCCTCCGCACGCTCGGTGGGCTCCATGCTGCCCTTCGGCGACCGCGAGATCACGGTCGAGGACGCCGCGACCGCCGACCTGGCCGGCCTCGACATCGCGCTGTTCTCTGCGGGCGCCACGGCGTCGCGCGCCCTCGCTCCGAGGTTCGCCGCGGCCGGCGCCGTCGTCATCGACAACTCCTCTGCCTGGCGGATGGACCCCGACGTCCCGCTCGTCGTCTCCGAGGTAAACCCCCAGGCGATCGCCCTGGCCATGACGGGGGCGCGCAAGGGCATCATCGCCAACCCGAACTGCACCACGATGGCCGCGATGCCGGTGCTCAAGCCGCTGCACGACGAGTCCGGGCTCGTGCGGCTGATCGCGTCGACCTACCAGGCGGTCTCCGGGAGCGGCCTCTCCGGCGTCGACGAGCTGGCCAACCAGCTGGCGGCGTCCGGCGACAAGGCCCGCGAGCTCGCGTACGACGGTTCGGCGGTGACCTTCCCCGAGCCGGTGAACTACGCCCGCACCATCGCGCACAACGTGCTGCCCCTGGCCGGCTCGATCGTCGACGACGGCCTCGGCGAGACCGACGAGGAGCAGAAGCTCCGCAACGAGTCGCGCAAGATCCTCGGCATCCCCGATCTGCTGGTCTCCGGCACCTGCGTCCGGGTGCCGGTGTTCACCGGTCACAGCCTGTCGATCAACGCCGAGTTCGCCCGGCCGCTCACCGTGGCCCGGGCGACCGAGCTCCTCGGTTCCGCGCCGGGGGTGGAGCTGGCCGAGATCCCGATGCCGTTGCACGCAGCGGGGCGCGACCCGTCCTACGTCGGACGGCTGCGGCAGGACCCCGGCGTCCCCGAGGACCGGGGGCTCGTGCTGTTCGTCAGCAACGACAACCTGCGCAAGGGCGCGGCCCTCAACGCCGTCCAGATCGCGGAGCTGGTCGCGGCAAGACGCTGACACGTATCACAGCCGAAGCGGGACACTCCTCGGGTACGTGCCGTCCAACGGCCCACCCGACAGGAGCCAGCCATGCCCGCCACCAAGAAGGCAGCCAAGAAGGCCGCCGCGAAGACCACCACCTCGCGCCGCCGCTCGGGGGCGCAGACGTTCCGGGACCGGATCTGCAACCTCGTACCCTCGGTGGACACCGACCAGGACTTCACGATCAAGGACGCAGTCGCTGCGGGTGCCCTGGCGGGACCGGCGAAGCTGCCCGCCGGCGTCGACCTCCGCGCGGACTGGTGGAAGATCAACGACCAGGAGAACACCGGCTCCTGCGTCGGCTGGGCCACCGCGGACGGAGTCGTGCGCTGGCACATGCACCAGGCCGGCAAGCTGAAGGCCGCCGAGATGCTGTCGCCGCGCCACGTGTGGATGGCGTCGAAGGAGACCGACTCGATCCGCGGGATCCCCGAGACCTTCCTCGAGGAGGCCGGCACCATGCTCAAGGCCGCGATGCACATCGCCCACAAGTTCGGGGTGGCCCGGGAGGCCGAGCTGCCGTTCCACCTGGCCACCACGATGTACACCGGCGACGAGAACACCTTCTACGCGAAGGCGGCCCACCACCGGATCGCGTCGTACACGAACCTGAAGCGCGACCTGAGCGACTGGAAGACCTGGCTCGCCAACAACGGCCCGATCCTGGTCGGGCTCAACGTCGACCAGAGCTGGGACGACGCGGGCGCCAACGGCGGCAAGATCGACGTGTTCAAGCCGGACACGGTTCGCGGCGGCCATGCCGTGGCGCTGGTGGGCTATCGCAGCGACGGGCGCTTCATCGTCCGCAACAGCTGGGGCACCGGTTGGGGCGACCAGGGCTTCGGTTACGTCAAGCCGTCCTACATCCGTGCCGGCTTCTACACCGAGTCGTACGGCGTGACCCTCTGATCCGAGGACGCGTCAGCGCATCCGCTCGCCGGGCTCGGCGTACGTCGTGGTGAGCCACCACGATGCGGCGTAGGTCAGCATCGCCACCACCGGGACCACGATCACCATCCACCAGTGGAAGATCACCGGCAGCAGGGCGATCAGGATCACCACGACCAGCAGCCCGACGCCGAGGAAGCTCGTGCTGCCGTGGGGGTCGACCCCGGCGACGCGGAGCAGCAGCGAGCCGAGAAACACCATCGCGACCGTGATCACGAGCAGCAGCAGGATCCCCGGCTTGCCGCACGACGACGTACCGCGCATCGACGAGCAGAGCGTGAGACCGCCCGAGGTCAGGCCCACCAGCGCCAGGCCTACGATCGCGCCGGTCAGCAGGGCGACCAGAGGGCCGGGCAGGTGCAGGTCGAAGCGGGCGCGGAGAGTACGACGCGTGGCGGGCTTCTCGTCCATGGCCGCCGCCGGGAGGACCGCCATGGCGTCCACCTCGGGCTGGGTCTGCGGCAGCTCGACCGGCTCGGTCGGCGCTGCCGGGTCGGCCGGTGCCTCGCCCTCGGCGGTCACGGATGGCTCGGTGGCGGCGTCGGCCTGCGTTGCCTTCGGCGTGCGCATGCGGCCGCGGCGCAGGGCCGACTTCAGGCTCGGAAGCTCCAGCGAGGGGGCGTCCTCGTTCGGGCTCTCGGGGCGTTCACCCGCCATGGCGGCAGTCTGCCACGGCTCGGCGACCAGCCACGATCTGCTTCCCCTCAGTGCGGCGGGCGGTCGGCGGGATCGGGGTGCAGCCGGCGGCCCAGGGTCGAGGCGTCGTACAGGTCGCGCCGGTGGTCGACCTGCAACGTGGTGTGCTCGATGCCGAAGCTCTCGCGGAGCACCTGCTCGAGGGCGATCCGGAGCGCGTGGCAGTCCGAGCTCGGGGCGACCAGGACGTGCGCCGACAGCGCCGGGAAGCCGGAGGTGACCTCCCAGACGTGCAGCTCGTGGACGTCGGTGACGTCCGGAACGGCCAGCACCGCCGCCTCGATCGCCGCTGGATCCAGGTCACGGGGCGAGGCCTCGAGGAAGATGCGGCCGCTGTCGCGCAGGAGACCGTACGCCGCCCGCGCCATCAGCGCGGCCACGACCAGGGCCGCCACCGCATCCGCACGCGCCCAGCCCGTCGCCTGCACCACGAGGCCGGCGACCAGGGTGGCGACGAAGGCCAGGAGGTCGTTCAGCACGTGCTGGAACGCGCCCTCGACGTTGAGGCTGCGTCGGTCCGCCCGGCGGATCAGCCCGGTGGCGGCGAGGTTGACCACGATCCCGACCGCCGCGGTGGCCGCGACCAACCCACCGCTCACCTCGGGTGGGTCGATGAGCCGTCGGATCGCCTCGTAGCCGAAGACCAGGACCAGCACCGCCAGGGTGACGCCGTTGAGCTGCGCCGAGAGGATCTCGACCCGCTTGAGCCCGTACGTGTAGGCGCCCTGCGCAGGCCGGGCCGCGAGCCGGATGGCGATGATCGCCAGGCCGAGGGCCGCCGCGTCGGTGAGCATGTGCCCGGCGTCGGTGACCAGGGCGAGCGAGCCGGAGATCACGCCGACGACGACCTCGCCGACCATGAGGCCAAGGATCAGCGCCAGCGCCGCCCCCAGCAGCCGGCGGTCGGCGTCGGCACTGTGGCCGCGATCGTGCGCCACGTCGCCCTCCTCCGTCGGTCCTGTCTCCATGATCCACCACCGCCCACCGGCACGTCGTACGGTGGGCCTGCGCGGACGCGGGCTCAGGCGCCGCTCTCCTGGCCGACCAGCACGAGGAGTGGAGAGATGGAACGGATCCCACCGAGCGGCTCGACCAAGGGCCCCGAGCCGATGTTCAGCGGTGACGTCTACGTCGACGCCGTGGTCCGCGGGGAGGAGCCCTCTCGAGTCCGGGTGAACTCGGTCCACTTCGCCCCCGGCGCGCGCACCGCGTGGCACTCGCACGCCCTGGGGCAGACCCTTCACGTCACCGAGGGCATCGGGCTCGTGCAGTCGCGCGGCGGCGAGATCCTGGTGATGCGGGCCGGTGACACCTTCCAGACGCCGCCGGACGAGTGGCACTGGCACGGCGCAGCGGAGGGCCACTTCATGACGCACCTCACCATCTGGGAGGGCGACGAGGGCACCTGGGGAGACCCGGTGACCGACGACGAGTACGCCGCCCAGCCCGAGGTTCGTTCCTGAACGCGCCGATGAAACGGCGAAACGCCCCGCCCGCCTTGCTTCAGATGCCGGCGTCGCCGGGTGACGTGTGCCGTTCATCTTGGGGTGCGAGGCTCGGTTCATGGAAATGGCGGAGCTTCGAGGAGGTGCCCAGAACCGAGACGATATTGCGGCGTCCGAGACCGAGCTGCGCAGGCTCGAACCCGATACCGACAGTGACGTCATCCATGACCTGGTTCAGACGGCGTACGACGAACTGATGCCGGCCAAGGTGCACAGCTATGTGCCGATACTGATTGTCCACGAGGTCCGCGACATCCTTCGGGGCCGCCAGCCAGCGGCGTAGGCCGACCGCCGCGCTCGATCGGAACCAAGCGGGTCCGCGAGCGGCGCGACGAGCACGTGGGGCTCGTGCTCGCGCCCCTGCGGGACTACCGATGCGACCCTTCCTGTGCCAGCATCGTGTGGTGCCTTGCATCTCGACGAGTTCGTCGTCGAGGTCATCCGGCAGGTGGACGACGAGATGCGACGCCAGCCGGCACACATGGTGTACGAGCTGATCAACCTGCGCCTGGCTCGCCGGCTCCCCGGGATCGAGGTCGACGACGAAGCTGTGCGCGACGCGGCCGCCAGGATCGCGGCCGGGGTCCCCATCTCCTGACCTCTCCGGCGGCTCCTGGCGGGGGTTGACGGGGCGAGCTCACCGAGCTGGCGGTCGAGGTAGGCGGGACCGCCTGCGGAGACCTCCTGGACGTCTGGCTGGACGAGCTCGGCCTACCGGATCTCCCTACCGCCTGAGCAGACGGGCTCGGGCGGTGAGCGAGTCCTGCCAGGCCTGGTCGAAGACCGCGGCATGACCCGCGGAGCGCGCCTGGAGCCGGGCATACAGAAGGCCGTAGGTGAAGGCGTTCTCGCCTGCCGAGGCGGCCCCGTCGGCGAGTTCGACGAGCGCGGCCCGTGCCTCGGCATCGTCGTGCCGGTCGCCGAGCACGGTCTGGATCCGCTCGTGCGCCCGGACCATCCTCTTGGCGCCCTTCCCGGGGAGCGGAACCAGCGCTTCGGCGGCGTACCTCACGCGCTTGGCTGCCTTGCGTACGTCGTGCAGGTCACCGGGCTCCCCCGGCCGGCGGCTGCCCTCATCGGCGGCCCGGAGGACCCGTGCACGTAGCCGCTTCCAGTCGTCGTCGAGACCCTTCGACAGGGCACGGCCGGCCTTCTTCTGAGCTCGGTCCGTCCACGGCGGCTCGTCGGCCAGGGTCTGGAGACGGTCGATCAGGTCGAAGTACCGACCGGACTCCATCGCCGATAACAGGTCGCCACGCGCCGCGTCGTACCGCTGCCGGAAGCCACTCTCGATACGAGCCAGCATCGGGCCCCTGACCAGGCTCTCGGGTTCGTCGTCGACCAGGCCCCGGAGCAGCTGGTCCAGCACCTCGGCGTCGCGAGGGCCACCGAGAAGGCCGGCGAGCCAGCCCAGCTCGTCGCGGAGCGGCTCTGTGTGCTCCGGATCGAGGAAGGGTCGGTAGCTGGCCAGGGCGTGCCGCAGACGGCGCACGGTGACCCGCAGGTCGTGCACGGCTTCCGGCGCATCGTGGCGCACCCAGGGGTCCTGCTGCCGCAGTGCCGCGACCTGGGTCAGGACCCGGAGCTGGATCACGTCGGCCGCCGGGCTCTTCTTCCCGGGCTCGGGCCGGGTCACCGTGTCGGGTCGCGGCAACCGGTCGCCCAGTGCCTTGACCAGCTTCGAGGAGCTCTCGGAACGTCGTGCTCCGACCGACGCCATCAGGTCCGAGGCCCAGACGAGCAGCGACGGTTTGCCGGTCACCAGCTCGACCTCCGCCTCCCGCCACGCGATCGGCGCCAGGCCCGGCGCTTCCGAGGTCACCGGCTCGGCCGACACCCGGTCGTCGGCAACCTCCGCAAGGACGTCGGCCTTCTTGCCGTGCAGGCGGTGGACCCGGCGGCCCGTCGAGATGATGACGACCGGCGCCAACCCCTCGTCCCGGATGACGCCGGCCACCACCTTGCGGAGCGCCAGCGGAGGATTCCTCACGGCCCGACCCAGGGGAAGGACGATCTCGAGCCGGCCACTGCTCATCGGCAGCTTCAGGTGCCAGCCGGCGTCCTCGCCGCCGGTGCGACGGCGCAGGGTGACTCCTGTGGCGGCGAGGGCAAGGTCCGTGGTGTCGAAGTAGGTCGCCACGAGCTCGTGGTCGACCACCGACACCGACTTCACTCCGGGCATGGCGCTGAAGTCGGGCAGGACGGTGGACTCATCGAGGTGGTACTTGTCCTCGACCTCGAGGTGATCGGCGCTCATGCACCGTTTCTACCGGGCCAAAGTGAACGGGACCTCCGCACCGGCCGCTCCGGGTTGTTCGCTCATGAGCACGATGTCCCGCGACACCTGTCAACGGTGTCGCGGGACATCACACAAACGGTCGGGCTGACAGTGTGCTGGTTCAGGACATCGGCGACACATGTCTCAAGACATAGGCGACACCTCTCTCAGGTCATCGGCGACAAGCCGACCGGGCCCGATGCTCGGCCATGCCGCAACCCACCTCCAAGGCCCGACTGATCATCACCGCCCTGTTCATCGACCACCAGACCCCCGCCGAGGTCTCCGCCCGGTACGGCGTGCACCGCGCCTACGCAAAGAACTCCTGGAGGCCGGCCACGGCGCCGGCGCCGACACCCTCCTGTGGCACCTCAACCACCATCACGAGGTGACCCTGTCGCGGGCCACCGTGCACCGCATCCTGACCCGCCACGGCGCGATCACCCCCGAGCCGAAGAAACGCCCCCGGTCCTCCTACATCCGCTTCGAAGCCGCCATGCCCAACGAGACCTGGCAGTCCGACTTCACCCACTACCCGCTGGCCGACGCCGAGACCTTCCCCCAGGGCATCGAGATCATCACCTGGCTCGACGACTGCACCCGCTACCCACCGCACATCAGCGCCCACCGCAGGGTCACCACCCCGATCGTCAAGCGCACGTTCCGCGAAACCGCAGGTCAGCACGGCATCCCAGCCTCAACGTTGACCGACAACGGGATGGTCTACACCGTCCGACTGGCCGGCCACGGACGCCGTGGGGGCCGCAACGGCTTCGAGCAGCAACTACGCGACTGGAACGTCGTCCAGAAGAACTCCCGACCCAACCACCCCACCACCTGCGGAAAGGTCGAACGCTTCCAGCAGACGATGAAGAACTGGCTGCGCGCCCAACCCGACCAGCCGTCGACCATCGTCGAGCTACAAGCCCTACTCGACCGCTTCCGGGCCGAGTACAACCAGCACCGACCGCACCGGTCCCTGCCCCACCGAGCCACCCCGGCAGCGCTCTACAACCAGATGCCCAAGGCCCTGCCCGGGCCGAGCCGCGATGCCGACAGCCACGACCGGGTCCGCCACGACCGCGTCGACAAGTCCGGCACCGTCACCCTGCGCGTGGCCGGCAAACTCCGCCACATCGGCATCGGACGAACCCACAAGGGAACCCACATCATCCTGCTCGTCCACGACCTCGACGTACGCGTCGTCAACGCCATCACCGGCGAACTCCTCCGCGAACTCACCATCAACCCAGACCGCGACTACCAACCACACACCCCGAAATGACAAACACCCGAACCCACGTTCCGTGGGTCCGGATGTCGCCGATGTCCTGAGACATCACACGGTCGGGCTGACAGGATTTGAACCTGCGGCCTCCTCGTCCCGAACGAGGCGCGCTACCAAACTGCGCCACAGCCCGATCGCCGCGTCGGTGCGAGCCGGGCGACGAGCATCGGCGAGCATACCGGGTCGTTCGGGGCGCTCCGAATCGCGGTCCCGACGCCGGCGGTCACTCCCGAGAGGTCAATGTGAGCAGCGTGGCCCCGGGTCGGCAGGCGACCCGGATCGGGGCGTACGGCGAGGTGCCGAGGCCGGCGGAGACGTGCAGCCAGGCCGAGCCCGGGTCGCCTGGAGACGACGCAGCGGGGTGGCGGTGCAGCCCCTTGACCCGTGCCGGCTCGAGGTCGCAGTTGGTGACCAGGGCCCCATGAAAGGGGAGGCAGACCTGGCCGCCGTGGGTGTGGCCGGCGAAGATCGCGTCGTACCCGTCGGCGGCGAACTGGTCGAGCACCCGCAGGTACGGCGCATGGGCGACCGCCATCCGCAGGTCTGCGGACGGGTCGGCCGGCCCGGCGACCATGCCCAGGTCGTCGTACCCCAGGTGCGGGTCGTCGACCCCGGCCCACGCGATCTGCAGGTCACCGACGAACGACGAGTCGCGACGATTGGTCAGGTCGAGCCAGCCGACCTTGGTGAAGGCGTCCTTGAGGTCCTGCCACGGAAGCTGCGGGGTGTGGGTGTTGCGTGTGCCGTCGTCGGGGAGCAGGTACTTCAGCGGGTTGCGCAGCGTGGGGGAGAAGTAGTCGTTCGAGCCGAGGACGAACACCCCGGGCACCTCAAGCAGCGGGCCGAGGGAGTCGAGCACGTGGGGCAGGGCGTCGGGGTGGGCCAGGTTGTCCCCGGTGTTGACCACCAGGTCGGGCTCGAGGGCGGCGAGCGAGCGCACCCACTCCTGCTTGCGCGACTGGCTCGGGGTCAGGTGCAGGTCGCTGAGGTGCAGCACCCGCAGCGGTGAGCTCCCGGCGGGCAGGACCGGCATCGCGACGCACCGCAGCGTGTAGGCCCGCGCCTCCCACACGGCGTACGCCGTGGTGGCAGCACCGGCGGCGGCTCCCGGGCCGAGGGTGCGCAGCAGAAACCGGGCGGGGGTCACGCGGCAAGGCTGCCACAATGAGTGTCATGAGCGCTCTCAAGGACCGACTGCGCAGCGACCTCGTCACGTCGATCAAGGCGCGCGACGAGCTGCGCTCGTCGACGATCCGGATGGTGCTCTCGGCGATCACCAACGCCGAGGTCGCTGGCAAGCAGGCCCGGGAGCTCACCGACGACGACATCATCGGGGTGCTGTCCACCGAGGCGAAGAAGCGTCGCGAGGCGGCCACCGCCTTCGCAGACGCCGGACGTACCGAGCTGTCCGAGAAGGAGACCGCCGAGGCGGCGGTGATCGCCGACTACCTGCCCGAGCAGCTCGACGAGGCCGAGATCGCCGAGATCGTGAGCGACGCGATCGCCCGGACCGGATCCGCCGGCGAGGGCATGCGGGCCATGGGCACGGTGATGGGCGCCGTCCAGCCGCAGGTCAAGGGACGCGCGGACGGTGGGGCCGTGGCCGCGGAGGTACGCCGCCAGTTGGGCTGACGTCTGTCCGCTTCGCTAGTGGCCGTGGTGGTGGCCGTTGCCCGGTCCGGGGCTGCCGCCGCCGTTGTGGTGGTGTTTCGGCACGAACGGCGTGCCGTCCGAGCGGTAGATCGTGATGGGTGTCCCGCTGGCGACCTGGGCGCCGGCAGCGGGGTTGGTGTAGGCGACGGTGTCGACCGCGTAGCCGGAGTCGCGGTAGCCACCGTCGGTGACCTGGAAGCCGGCCTGCTTGAGCTGGCGAGCCGCCTGGTCGTACGGCATCCCCGCGACGTCGGGCACCGTCGTCTGGACCCCGTTGATGTCCTGGCCGTTGGGCGGGGTGAACGTGGCGTCGGGCAGCCACTGCTGGATGAGGTTCATCGCGTCGTACCACATCGGCCCGGCCGTGGTGGAGCCGTGCGCCACGTCGGTGAACGTGCCGCCGAGGGTCTGGCCGTTCAGGGTGATCCAGTGGCCGAGGCCGTTGGCCCCGGCGATCATCGAGGCGGTGGCGAGGTTGGGCGTGTAGCCCATGAACCACACCGACATGTTGTTGTCGTTGGTGCCGGTCTTGCCGGCCGACTCCTGGTTCAGCACCAGGTTGGCGCCGAACCCGGTCGGTGTCATCACGCCCCGGAGCACGTCGTTGACGGCGTCTGCGACCGGCGCCGCGAGCACCTGCTGGCACTGCGTGGGGTAGCTCTTGAGCTGGTGGCCGTTCGAGTCGTCGATGGCGACCACGGGTCGCGGGTCGCAGTGCAGGCCGCGGGCCGCGAAGGTCGCGTAGGCGTCGGCGAGCTCGAGCGGGCTGACGGACGCGACGCCCAGGGTGAACGACGGGACCATCTCGGTGGCCGGGTCGTCGAGGACGATGCCCATCTTCTTGGCCAGGTGGTAGGGCGTGCAGAGGCCGGTCTGGAGCTCGAGCTCGGCGAAGAAGGTGTTCACCGACTCCTGGGTGCCGGTATAGGCGTTCATCGTCCCCGAGATGGTCGAGGTGTGCGGGGACCACGTGTCGGTGCTGGTGAAGTGCTGGCCGCCGCACACCTTGTACTGGTCCATCGGGATGTGCACGACCGGGGGCGCGCTGATCATCTCGCTCAGCGGGATGCCCTTCTTGATGGCGGCAGCCAGCACGAAGACCTTGAACGTCGACCCGGGCTGGAAGCCCGCGGAGTCGCCGTACTTCTGGGGGACGACATAGTTCAGGTACGTCTGTCCGGCCTTGGCGTCGCGGCCCATCGGGCGCGACTGCGCGACGGCCTTCACGTCGCCCGTGCCCGGCTGGACCATCGCCAGGGCCCCGATCGCCTGGTCGGTCGGGAACACATGGTGGCTGATGGAGTTGTCGGCGGCACGCTGGTCGCGCAGGCTGATCGTGGTGTGGATCGTCAGGCCGCCGGTGTAGAGCAGCTTCTTGCGGGCGGACGCGGTCTTGCCGAGGGCCGGGTCGTGCTCGAGATAGTTCACGACGTAGTCGCAGAAGAACGGGGCGCTGGAGTTCACGCAGCCGTTGGGCGTCGCCACCGGGTGCAGGCCGAGCGGCTGCTTCTTGGCCTTGTCGGCCTGGTGCTGGGAGATCGCGTGGAGCTGTGCCATCCGGTCCAGGACCACGTTGCGGCGCTGGATGCCGCGGTCGGGGTTGCTGATCGGGTCGTAGCCGCTGGGGTTCTTGACCAGGCCGGCCAGGGTTGCACCCTGTACCAGGGTGAGGTCCTTGGCGTTGGTCCCGAAGTAGTGCCGGGCCGCCGCCTGTACGCCGTACGCCCCGTCGCCGTAGTAGGCGATGTTGAGGTAGCGCTCGAGGATCCAGTCCTTGGAGTAGTGCTGCTCGAAGGCGATCGCGTAGCGCAGCTCGGTCAGCTTGCGGGCGTAGGTGTCGGCGGTGGCCGCCTTGCGCTCCTTGGCGGTCTTCGCCTGGTCGACCAGCGTCATCTTGACCATCTGCTGGGTGATCGACGACCCACCCTGGACGGTGCCGTTGCTGGCCTGGTTGGTGACCAGGGCGCGAAGTGTGCCCTTCAGGTCGAGGGCGCCGTGCTGGTAGAACCGGTAGTCCTCGATCGCGACGATCGCCTTGACCATCTTCCGCGAGATCTGGCTCAGCGGCACGTTGATGCGGTTCTGGTCGTAGAGGCTGGCGATGGTGTTGCCCGAGCTGTCGACGATCGTGGTCTGCTGGGCCAGCGGCTCGGTCTCGAGGTTGGCCGGCAGGTCGTCGACGGTGGTCGACAGCGACTTGGCGCCGATGCCGAGGATCCCTGCGAACGGGATCGCCAGGCCCGCCACGACCACGCCCATGACGGCCGCCACGACCGCCATCACGGCCAGATGAGAGGCGACGCGGGAGGCGGGAAGACGCTCACCGCGAGGCACTGGCATACCCTCAAGGGTACGGGACGGCTACGAACACTGCCCATTTCAGGCCCCATGGACTAGTCCATTGGGACTACGGGAGTCAACCCGGATGAGTCTGTCCGGCTATGCCCCTTGTTCTTTACCTTGGGACACAGACTGAGGCACCCGGAAACGGGTGGCGTCATGGGGACGCTTCTCAGCATGGCGACTGTGGGGAAGCCATTATGTGGAATCAAGACTGGGCAAGCCAGGCCGCGTGCCAGGCTTCACAGCCCGACAAGTTGTTCGTCCGCGGTGCGGAGCAGAACAAGGCCAAGCAGGTTTGCGGTGCGTGCCCTGTACGCACCGAGTGCCTCGCCGAGGCTCTCGACAACCAGATCGAGTGGGGCGTCTGGGGCGGGATGACCGAACGCGAACGCCGAGCCCTGCTGCGCCGTCGTCCGAACGCATCGTGGAGGGTCGTTCTCGAGACCGCCCGTGAGCAGCACGCCGGTGTGGTCATCAGCGCCTGAGCCGCGCTGACGAAGACACCGGCAGTCGGTACTGGCGTCAGGTCGGCCGCTCGCCCGCTAGGAGCGAGCCGACCTGACGCAACCCGTCCAGGTCGTGCACATCTCCGGCGAGCGCCGGGATGACCGCCGTGGGCACCTGCGGATGAGCCGCGCCGAAACGTTCGCGCAGCCTCGCCTCGCGCTCGGCCGTGCGGAACCGGTCCGCGTGCAGTCGCAGCAGCCCGGCGGTCAGTGACTCCGGGTCCTCCTTGCGCAGCCTCTGCGCCGCCGCCATCGTCTCCTCCGCAGTCACCGTGCCCAGCGGCGCCGGGCTGGCCCGGTTGACCACGAGCGCCGCCAACGGCATGTCGTCCTCGCTCAGCCGCTCGACGAAGTACGCCGCTTCCCGCAGCGCGTCCGGCTCCGCCGTCGCCACGACGAGGAACGCCGTACCGTCGGCCTGCAGCAGCTCGAACGTCTTCTGCGAGCGCTGCCGGAACCCACCGAAGAGCGTGTCGAAGGCGGCCACGAAGGTCTGCATGTCCCGCAGCACCTGTGCCCCCAGCACCTTCGTCAGCGCGTTGGTCACGATCGAGAAGCCTGCGGTCATCAGCCGGGCCGGGCCCTTGGCCGGCGCCAGCAGCAGCTTGATGAAGCGACCGTCGAGGAAGCTGGAGAGACGCTCGGGAGCGTCGAGGAAGTCCAGCGCCGACCGCGACGGCGGCGTGTCGACGACGATCAGGTCGTAGGTGCCGTCGCGCTGGGCCTTGGCGTGGATCTGGCCCAGCTTCTCCATCGCCATGTACTCCTGGGTCCCGGCGAAGGAGCTGGACAGCGCGATGTAAAAGGGGTTCTCCAGGATCTGCTTCGCCTTCTCGGGGCTGGCCTGGCCCTCGACCACCTCGTCGAAGGTCCGCTTCATGTCCAGCATCATCGCGTCGAGACTGCCGACGCCTCCCGCCGGAACGACCCCGGCGACCGGACGCGGCGTGTTGTCGAGGGCCTCGATCCCCATGGACTGGGCCAGGCGGCGGGCCGGGTCGATGGTCAGCACCACGACCTGCCGGCCCCGCTCGGCGGCCCGCAGTGCAAGTGCCGCGGAGATCGTCGTCTTGCCCACGCCGCCCGAGCCGCAGCACACGATGATGCCGGTACGCCGGTCGTCGAGCAGGGCGTCGACGTCCAGGTGGCGGCCGCCGGTGACCGACTGCGGGCCGACCCGGCTGCGCACCCGACTCGGCTGCCTGGGTGGGGTGCTCATGCGGGGTCCCCTCGGCGTTGTTCGGCGGAGGATTGAAGCGGAGGAGACGAAGAACGTCGTGGGGTAGTCATGCCATGCCCTGGTCGCGCAGGAGGCCGGCCAGCTCGTAGAGGTCGCCGAGGTCGATGCCGCCCACCAGCAGGGGGAGCTCGTACGTCGGCACCTCGAGCTTCTCGACGAGCGCGCGCTGGCTGTCCTCGAGCGCGCGCCGCTCGGCGTGGTCGCGGCCCTCGGACAGCAGGCCGTCGACGAGGGTGCTGGTGCCGGAGAGCCCAGCCTTCGTCAGCTCGGCGGACACCTTCTTCCTGGTGACCCTGCCGGCGCGCAGCGCTGCGAGGTCGTCCTCGTCGAGGTCACGCGGCCGGACCTGGTTGACCACGACCCCGCCGACCGGGATCCGGTGCCGGTGCAGCTGCGCGATGCCGTCGGCGGTCTCCTGCACCGGCATCTCCTCGAGCACGGTGACCAGGTGGCAGGCGGTCTGGGCAGAACCGAAGAGCGAGGTGACCGAGTCGGCCTGGCTCTTGATCGGGCCCATCCGGGCCAGCCCGGCGAGCTCCTCGTTGACGCCGAGGAACTGCGCGATCCGACCGGTCGGGGGGGCGTCGAGCACCACCGCGTCGTAGGTGATCGCGCCCTTGTGGCGGGCGTTGCGCCTGGTCGCCTCGTAGACCTTGCCGGTCAGCAGCACGTCGCGGACGCCGGGGGCGATGGTGGTGGCGAACTCGACCACGCCGAAGCGATCCAGCGCCTTCCCGGCACGGCCCAGCTTGTAGTACATCGAGAGGTACTCCAGGAGCGCCGACTCGGGGTCGATGTGCAACGCATGGACGACCCCGCCGCGCTCACCCCCGGGCCCGACCAGACCGGTGGCGACCCGGCGCTCGGCGTACGGCAGCGGCTCGACGTCGAACATCCGGGCGATGCCCTGGCGTCCCTCGACCTCGCACAACAGCACGTTCTTGCCGGTCGAGGCGAGGGCCAACGCCAGTGAGGCGGCCACGGTCGACTTCCCGGTGCCGCCCTTGCCGGTGACGATGTGCAGGCGCACCTTCGAGAAGTCGGAGCTCGGCACAAGGGCAGCGTAGTGGTGACCTTTCTCGC
>DAINSL010000015.1:0-7006 GCA_036741335.1 Nocardioides sp.
CCATACGTCGGAGCCGTCGTGATGCGGGGCGGTGCGGACCAGCCCCGCCGGCAGTTCGACGCGTGGCAGGAGTGGGCCAGGCAGCGCGGCGCGCGCGGCCTCGCCTACGTCACGGTCGCCGCCGACGGTGAGCTCGGCGGACCCGTCGTGAAGAACCTCGGCGACGCCGAGCGAGCCGGCCTGGCCGCGCATGTCGGCGCGCAGCCCGGTGACTGTGTCTTCTTCGCGGCCGGCCCGGTGAAGCAGAGCCGGGCCCTGCTGGGAGCCGCGCGCCTCGAGATCGGCCGGCGCGGCGGCTTGATCGACGAGGATGCCTGGAGCTTCCTGTGGGTCGTCGACGCGCCGCTCTTCGAGCCGGCCGACGAGGCGACCGCCGCCGGTGACGTGGCCGTGGGCAGCGGGCAGTGGACCGCGGTCCACCACGCCTTCACCTCGCCGCAGGACCTCGACACCTTCGACACGGACCCGGGGAACGCGCTGGCGTGGGCCTACGACATCGTCTGCAACGGCAACGAGATCGGCGGAGGGTCGATCCGTATCCATCGTGGCGACATCCAGAGGCGGGTGTTCGCGGTGATGGGGCTGGCCGAGGCCGAGGCCCAGGAGAAGTTCGGCTTCCTGCTCGACGCCTTCCAGTACGGCGCGCCGCCGCACGGCGGGATCGCCTTCGGCTGGGACCGGATCGTGGCGCTTCTCTCGGGAGCGGAGTCGATCCGCGACGTGATCGCGTTTCCGAAGTCCGGCGGCGGGTTCGACCCCCTGACCGCGGCGCCGGCGCCGATCACGCCCGAGCAGCGCCGTGAGGCTGGGATCGACGTCCGTCCGGGCGCGTCCAGGTCCTGAGACAGAATCGTTACCTCGGGGCGCCTCGAAATGGGTTGACGGTGCCTTAGAGTCCGTGTCGGGCCAGGTGCCGCGGCCCGCCTTACCCAGCGGTGTGCGAAAGCGCAGGGCCACGGCGGCAGGAACGATCTTCTAGGCGCGGCGGAAAGGGAACCTATGGGCGTCAGAGCGACAGAACTGGCCGAAGCTCCGTCAGGTCTCCAAGAAGCTCCCGAAGGTCAGAAGCTCGCCGGCCGGTCTCCTTCGCAGATCGCCTTGGAGCGGCTCCGCAAGGACAAGCTCGCCGTCGTCTGTGGGGGGATCGTCGTCCTGCTGGTGCTGCTCGCCATCTTCGCGCCGCTGATCACCAACCTGCTCAACATCTACCCGACCGCCGCGACGATCCCGTACAGCCCCAACAGGGTGCTCGACTTCCAGACCGGCCTGCCGAAGAACGGCCCCCCCAACCACGGCTTCTGGGCAGCCCACCCGCTCGGCCTGGCGCCGGGGACCGCGGTCGACAACCTGGCCCGCCTGCTCTACGGCCTGCGCACCTCGCTGCTGGTGGCGACGATCGCCACGGTCGCCAGCATCGTCCTCGGCGTCGTGCTCGGTCTGGTCGCCGGCTTCTCGCGAGGCTGGCTCGACCGGATCATCATGTTCGTCACCGACCTGTTCCTGTCGTTCCCCTTCATCCTGGGCGCGCTGGCGATGTCGCCGATCCTCGTGTCGCACTTCCAGGGCAACCTGAACACCCTGTCCAGGGTGCAGCTGTTCGCCCTGGTCTTCATCCTGGTGATCTTCGGCTGGATGGGGCTGACGCGACTGATCCGCGGCCAGGTGCTGTCGCTGCGCGAGCGCGAGTTCGTGATGGCCGCCCAGGTCATGGGCGTGCCGACCCGCCGGATCCTGTACAAGGAGCTGCTGCCCAACCTCGTGGCCCCGATCGTGGTCGCCACCTCGCTCTACCTGCCGGGTTACGTCACTGCCGAGGCCGGCCTGTCCTACCTCGGGATCGGCCTCACCGGGACCCCGTCCCTCGGGCAGACCATCTTCGACGCGCAGGGCTGGTGGGACCTCTACCCGCTCTACCTCTGGGCGCCGGTCCTCACGATCACCGTGCTGGTCCTGGCGCTCAACCTCCTCGGCGACGCGATCCGCGACGCCTTCGACCCACGAACTCGCCGGTGATCGGTTCACCGGGAGAAATGCAACATCCACGGAAAGGGTGGGCTATGCGGTTCAAATCACCGTTGATTGCCATCTCCGCTGTCGGCATGTTGGCCCTGAGCGCCTGTGGCGGCTCCGGGTCATCGACTCCAAGCACCGGACCAGGGCAGAACAACAGCAGCCTCGGCAACACAGGCAACGGGCAGGACCCGACTGCCAAGGGTCCGGTCACGATCAGTGGCGCGCAGAAGGGCGGCATCGTCACGGTGCTGACTCAGGGTGGTCTGACCACCACGATCGACCCGAGCGAGGCCTACTACACCGACGCAGTAGCGATCCTGAGCGGTCTGCTGACGCGGTCGCTGACGCAGTACAAGTACGACCCGACCAGCCATCAGATGATCCTGGTGCCCGACCTGGCCACCGACCTGGGTCACTCCAACGACAGCTACACGAAGTGGACGTTCACGATCCGCTCGGGTGTGAAGTGGGAGGACGGCTCGCCGGTCACGGCCAAGGAGGTCGCCTGGGGCATGCAGCGGTGCATGGACGCCGCGACGTTCCCGATCGGTCCGTGCCAGTACTACTCCAACGTCTACTTCAAGGGCGGTTCGTCCTACAAGGGCCCCTACACCGCGCCGAGCCAGAAGTTCAGCTCGGTCAAGGCCGTCGGTGACAAGGTCGTCATCAACATGGACACGCCCTTCCCGGACATGCCGTACTGGGGCGCCTTCCCGGCCAACGGCCCGATCCCGCTGGGCAAGTCCGCCTCGGACCCCAGGACCTACAAGAACCACCCGATGTCGACCGGTCCGTACATGATCAAGTCGTACAGCGCGGCCAAGGAGATGGTCTTGGTGCAGAACCCGAACTGGGATGCCTCGACCGACCCGGCTCGCACGCAGTACCCCGACGGCTACGACTTCAAGTCTCAGGTGCCGTCGGTGAAGATCGACCAGATCATGATCGCCGACTCCGGCTCCGGTCAGACCTCGATGATGGCTGAGGACCTGTTGTCGCCGGACTACACCAAGATGAAGCAGGACTCTCCGGACCGCCTGGTCCTGGGCGGCACGCCGTGCACCTACTTCTGGGCGCCTGACAACCGGAAGATCACCGACAAAAAGGTGCGCGAGGCGCTCTCGTGGGCCTACCCCTACAAGAACATCATCCTCGCCAGCGGCCTTATCCCGGGTGTTAACGCGATCCCCGCGTCGAACCTGATGCCCCCTGGCATGCCGGGTCGCACGCCGTACAACGTGACCGGTCGTAAGGGTTTCCAGACCGACCCGGCCAAGGCCAAGGCTCTGTTGAAGTCGGCCAACGCGATGGGATACGAGATCAAGTTCCTGTTCCGGACCGACGACCCGATCAGCGTCAAGTCCAAGGACGCCACCGTCAAGGCACTGACCGAGGCCGGCTTCAAGGCCACCCCGGTGCCCACGACCACGGCCGACTACACCGCGGCGCGGGACAACACCAGCGAGGACATCAACGTCCGCTCCGCGGGCTGGTGCTCCGACTGGCTGTCCGGCTCGACCTGGATGCCGACGAATTACGGGTCGACCAACCCGGACACGACACACTCGCTCGGAACCAACTACGAGGCGTTCTCCAACAAGTCGGTGGACGCCCAGATGGCTGTCATCCAGCGGATGCCGCTAGAGAAGCAGGCCGACGCGTGGAACAGCCTCGACAAGGAAATTGCTACCAAGTACTTCCCGCTGTTCCCGACCTTCTACACCGGTATCGCCCAGGCCCACGGATCGAAGATCCAGGGCGACAACGACGACAACACGCTGGGTCAGCCGACCTGGAAGAACATCTGGATCTCCCAGTGACCTCTTCCAACAGGTCGGTCTCCTGACCGACCAGGTCATCAAGGTTGGTGGGGTGCGGCCAAGCCGCACCCCACCAACCACCACCTGAAATCACGCTAGGAAGCCAGGGATGACGGGATTCATCGTTCGCCGAGTACTCACTTCGATGCTCGTGGTCATCTTGACCTCGATGTTCGTGTTCGTGCTGTTCTTCAAGGGGCTCGGCGACAGTCCCGCGCGCAACTACTGCGAGAAGCTCGGGCCGGGCAAGTGCACCGCCCAGAAGCTCGACTCGATCAAGCGGCAGATGGGCTTCGACAAGTCCGTGGCCCAAAACTACGGCCAGTGGGCCAAGGGCGTCTTCCGCGGCCGTGACAATGTCTACGTCGACGGCAAGCTGTACCACTGCCCGGCTCCGTGCCTGGGCATCTCGATCAACTCGGGCAACACCGTCTGGAGCGAGCTGAAGCAGAAGTACCCCGCCACCATCACGCTCGCGGTGGGCGGCGCCACGATCTACCTCGTGCTCGGCGTCCTGCTGGGCTCGCTGGCCGCGCGATGGCGGGGCACCATGGCGGACCGGCTACTCGTGGGCAGCACCCTGGTGATCTCCGCGATCCCCTTCTATCTGGTGGCGCTGCTGGCGTGGATCTATCTCTCGCTGCAGCTCAAGATCTTCCCGACGACCGGGTACTACCCGATCACCCAGAACCCCGCCAAGACGGTCGCCTGGATGGCGCTTCCCTGGCTGGTGATCGGCCTGACCAACTGCACGTCCTACGCACGGTTCACCCGCGGCCAGATGGTGGAGACCCTCAACGAGGACTTCATCCGCACCGCGATGTCCAAGGGGGTCAAGACCAACGGGGTGCTGTTCAAGCATGCTCTGCGCGCGGCGATCGTCCCGGTGGTCACCATCTTCGGTCTCGACTTCGCCACGCTCCTCGCGGGCACCATCTTCACCGAGCGGATCTTCGACATCGACGGCATCGGCAAGTGGAGCCTCGACGCGCTCTCGACGCCGATCGACCTGCAGGTGATCAGTGCCGGGGTGCTGGTGAGCTCGATCCTGATCGTCGTCGCCAACCTGCTCGTCGACATCTTCTACAGCTTCCTCGACCCGCGGGTGAGCGTCGCATGACGGCCGAGACCACCGCGCGTCCCGACGGTATGGCGGCGCCGGCCCACCCGAACGACCCCTACCTGGTGGTCGAGAACCTCACCGTCAAGTTCCCCACCCACGACGGCCTGGTCCACGCCGTCTCCGACCTCTCCTACACCGTCGAGCGTGGCAAGACCCTCGGCATCGTGGGCGAGTCCGGATCGGGCAAGAGCGTCTCGTCGATGGCGGTGCTCGGTCTGCACGACCCGAAGCACACCCGCCTGTCGGGATCCATCCGGGTCGACGGCTTCGAGGTCATCGGAGCGGCCGAGGACCGCATGCGCAAGATCCGCGGCAACGACGTCGCGATGATCTTCCAGGACGCCCTCACCGCTCTGCACCCCTTCTACACGATCGGTGACCAGATCTCCGAGGGCTACCGCATCCATCACAAGGTGTCGAAGAGCGAGGCCAAGAAGCGCGCCGTCGAGATGCTGGACCGGGTCGGCATCCCCCAGGCCGTCCGGCGCGTCGACGACTACCCGCACCAGTTCTCAGGCGGCATGCGGCAGCGCGCCATGATCGCGATGGCATTGGTCAACGACCCACAGCTGCTGATCGCGGACGAGCCGACCACGGCGCTCGATGTGACCGTGCAGGCGCAGATCCTCGACCTGCTCCAGGACCTCCAGCGCGAGTTCCACTCCGCGGTCGTCATCATCACCCACGACCTGGGCGTGGTGTCCGAGATGGCCGACCAGACGATGGTGATGTACGCCGGCCGCACCGTCGAGTACGGCGCGACCCGGGAGATCCTCACCCACCCCGAGATGCCGTACACCTGGGGACTGCTCGGCAGCATCCCGGAGGTCGCCGGGGACGCGAACGTACGGCTGATCCCGATCCCGGGCACGCCGCCCAGCCTGCTCCACCCGCCCACAGGATGCTCCTTCCACCCGCGGTGCTCTCACGTCGACAAGGTGCCCGGCGACCTGTGCCGGACCACGCTCCCCGAGCTGGTCCCCGGTGACCGCGGACAGAACCATGTGAAGAGGTGTCACCTCGCCAACCCCGGAGAGATCTACACTGAGGAGGTTCTGCCGGAGATCGCACCGGGTCTCATCGACCCCGAGACGGGTCAGATGATTCCGGAACTGGCTGCCGTCGACCCCGAGGACATGTGAGAGCACGATGAGCGCCACGAGCAACCACGACGTCGAGCATGCCCCGGGTCAGCCCGGGGCATCTGTCGGCAATGCCCCCCTTCTCGAGGTCCGCGACCTGAAGAAGTACTTCCCGGTGAAGTCGGGAGGAGTCATCCGGCGCACGGTCGCCCACGTCCAGGCCGTCGACGGCATCTCTTTCACCCTGGCCAAGGGTCAGTCGCTGGGGCTGGTCGGTGAGTCGGGATGCGGCAAGACCACGACCGGCCGGCTGATCACGCGTCTCTACGACCCGACCTCGGGCGAGATCAACTTCGAGGGCACCGACATCTCGGGCCTCTCGCGCCGGCAGATGATGCCGATCCGCAGCGAGATCCAGATGATCTTCCAGGACCCGTACTCCTCGCTGAACCCGCGTCACACCGTGGGCACGATCGTCGGCACGCCGCTGCGCGTGCACAACATGGTGCCCGAGAAGAAGGTGCTCTCCCGGGTCCAGGAGCTGCTCGAGGTGGTCGGTCTGAACCCCGAGCACTACAACCGCTATCCGAGCGAGTTCTCCGGCGGCCAGCGCCAGCGCATCGGCATCGCCCGCGCCCTCGCGCTCCAGCCGAAGCTGCTGGTGGCCGACGAGCCGGTGTCCGCGCTGGACGTCTCGATCCAGGCCCAGGTCGTCAACCTGCTGCGCGACGTGCAGGAGGAGTTCGGGATCGCGTTCCTCTTCATCGCCCACGACCTTGCCATCGTGCGCCACTTCTGCCCCGACGTGGCCGTGATGTACCTCGGCAAGATCGTCGAGATCGGTGATCGCGAGACCATCTACGAACGCCCGCACCACCCCTACACGCAGGCGTTGCTGTCGGCAGCCCCCGACGTGAGGCAGGCTGCGATCGGCGGTCGGCGGGAGCGCATCCGGCTCGAGGGCGACG
>DAINSL010000015.1:7016-8727 GCA_036741335.1 Nocardioides sp.
CTGCCGCTTCCGCACCCGCTGCTGGATGGCCCAGGAGATCTGCGCCAAGCAGGAGCCGCCGCTCATGCAGATCGGCCAGAAGCACAAGGTCGCCTGCCACTTCGCCGGCGAGTACGGCCAACAGCCCACTCGTCCGGTCACCGCCGAGCTTCTCGGCGTCGACGACCAGGGCAACCCCGACCCGACTGCCGCCCCGGTGGAGGAGGTCCACGACCAGCCCGGGTTCGCCGACACCTGGTTCGACCTCAAGGGCAAGTCCGTCACGTCGTCCTGAGCCGGATGGGCGAGTGCCCGCGCCGTACGCTGCACCCCGTGGACGAGTTGTTCGACACCGAGGCGCTGCGGCCCGTGCGGCCGACGACCCCGGCGGTGGGCTCGCTGCAGGGCAACACGCATGCCTCCGCGCCGCTGGCCGTGCGCATGCGACCACGCACGCTCGACGAGCTTGTCGGTCAGCCGCAGCTGCGCGCCGAGGGATCACCGCTGCGTCAGCTGATCGAGGGCGGCAGGGCATTGTCCCTGCTGCTCTGGGGACCGCCCGGCACCGGCAAGACCACCATCGCCGCGATCGTGAGCGGCACGACGGACCGCACGTTCGTCGAGGTGTCGGCGGTCTCGGCCGGTGTGAAGGAGGTGCGAGCGGCCATCGACCAGGCACGCTCCGACCTCACCCACCGGGGCCGCGAGACCGTGCTCTTCGTCGACGAGGTGCACCGGTTCAGCAAGTCCCAGCAGGACGCCCTGCTGCCGGGAGTGGAGAACCGCTGGGTCACGCTCGTGGGCGCCACCACCGAGAACCCGTTCTTCTCGGTGATCTCCCCGCTGCTGTCCCGCAGCCTGCTGCTCCAGCTGGACTCCCTCACCGACGACGACGTCGCGGAGGTGATCGACCGGGCCCTGGTCGACGAGCGGGGGCTCGGCGGGGCGCTCACCCTCGACCAGGACGCCCGCGAGCACCTGGTCCGGCTCGCCGGTGGTGACGCGCGCCGCGCGCTGACCTACCTCGAGGCCGCTGCCGGCGCTGCGGGGATCACCGGAGGTGCGGTGATCGATCTCTCCACCGCCGAGACCGCGGTGGACCGCGCAGCGGTGCGCTACGACCGGCAGGGCGACCAGCACTACGACGTGATCTCGGCCTTCATCAAGTCCCTGCGCGGGTCCGACGCCGATGCGGCACTGCACTACCTGGCGCGGATGTTGGAGGCCGGCGAGGACCCTCGGTTCATCGCACGCCGGCTCGTGATCCTGGCCAGCGAGGACATCGGGCTGGCCGACCCGACCGCCTTGACGACGGCCGTCGCCGCCGCGCAGGCCGTCCAGCTGATCGGGATGCCGGAGGCACGGCTCAACCTGGCCCAGGCCACCATCGCGCTCGCCGTCGCACCGAAGTCCAACGCCGTGATCAAGGCGATCGAGGCGGCCAGCGCGGACGTGCGCGCCGGCAAGATCGGACAGGTGCCTCCTCATCTGCGCGATGCGCACTACCAGGGCTCGAAGAGCCTCGGCCACGGCACGTCGTACACCTACAGCCACGACCAGCCGTACGGCATCGCCGAGCAGCAGTACGCGCCCGACGCGGTCGCCGACGCGGAGTACTACCAGCCGACGTCCCTCGGTGCCGAAGCAGCGGTCAAGGAGCGCTGGGAGCGGATCCGACGGATGATTCGCGGGCGATAGGGTTCTGGCGTGAGCGAAGCGAGAGCGCGCGTCG
>DAINSL010000015.1:8827-39709 GCA_036741335.1 Nocardioides sp.
GTCTGCACCGGCCTGCTGTGCGCGACCCTGCGCGCGAACTGCGAGCTCACCGGAGGGCACCGTGAGCGAAGCGAGAGCGCGCGTCGGTCTGCACCGGCCTGCTGTGCGCGACCCTGCGCGCGAACTGCGAGCTCACCGGAGAGAACCGTGACCAGGGACCAGATCGTCTGGCTCGCCGTGGGCGGGCTCGCGCTGCTGAGCGTGGTGCTGCTGATGACCGTGGTGGTCGCGCGACGTGCCTGGGCGCGCGATGCGGCCCTGGCGCATGCCGAGCTCGGCGACCTGCGGGCCCGGGTCGAGGAGCTCGAGCACGAGCACGGAACGCCGTCGACCACCATCTCGCCGGCCGAGTTCGTGATCACCGGACTGGGCGACGCGACGTCGTCCGAGCCGGGTCCGGACGCGCGGGTCGACGGGGCGCTCTTCGCCGACATCGTGCTGCGAGAGACGGTCGTCAAGGCCGCCTCCCTGGCTCACGGCGTACGGCGCGGTCTGGCGCCCGCCACCCGCAACCGGATCCGGTTCGAGATGAAGCAGGAGGTGCGCCGCGCCCGCAAGCAGCGTCGGGCCGACCTCAAGGCGGCCCAGCGAGACCTGCACGCGCGGCAGCGGCGGACCATGGCCGAGGACCTCTCATGAGCGAAGCGAGAGCGCGCGTCGGTCGCGACGTGCCCGGCTCCGGTGCCCCAGCGCGCGAACTGCGAGCTCATGCGGAGGCCTCATGAGCGAAGCGAGAGCGCGCGTCGGTCGCGACGTGCCCGGCTCCGGTGCCCCAGCGCGCGAACTGCGAGCTCATGCGGAGGAACAGTGAGGCGCGGGCTGTGGTTCGCGGCCGGTGCCAGCGCCGGGGTGTACGCGATCGTGCGCGGACGGCGTCTGGCCGAGGGCTTCACCGCCGAGGGGCTCTCCGACCGCTGGCACGCACTGACCCTGGGCGTCCGGATGTTCCGCGACGAGGTGGCGCAGGGGCAGGCGGAGTCCGAATTCGAGTTGCGGGAGCGCTTCGGACTGGTGCCTCATGGACTCCCCGAGCTGGTTGGTTCGGCCACCGGGACGCTGCCGGGACGGCACGTCGACGATGAAGGCGAGGACTGATGGACACCGCGGAGATCCGGCGACGGTTCGTGGCGCACTTCGAGCGGGTCGCACACACTGCCGTCCCGTCGGCCTCGCTGCTCCTGGACGATCCCAACCTGTTGTTCGTCAACGCCGGCATGGTGCCGTTCAAGCCGTACTTCCTGGGGCAGGAGACCCCGCCGTACCGCCGTGCGGTGAGTGTGCAGAAGTGCGTCCGCACGCCCGACATCGAGGACGTCGGCAAGACCACGCGGCACGGCACGTTCTTCGAGATGTGCGGCAACTTCTCGTTCGGTGACTACTTCAAGGAGGGCGCGATCGAGCTCGCCTGGGACCTGGTCACCAAGTCGCAGGCCGACGGTGGCTGGGGGCTGGAGGAGAGCCGCTTGTGGCCCTCGATCCTGGCGGGCGACGACGAGGCGCTGTCGCTGTGGATGAAGGTGACCGGCCTGCCCACCGAGCGGATCGTGAAGCTCGGGCCCAAGGAGAACTACTGGTCGATGGGTGGGCCAGGTCCTGGCGGGCCGTGCTCGGAGATCCTCTACGACCGCGGTCCGGAGCACGGTCCGGAGGGTGAGTTCGAGACCACGACTCGGGTGTCGATGCCCGAGAAGCTCGAGGACCGCTACCTCGAGATCTGGAACCTCGTCTTCATGCAGGACGAGCTCAGCGCGGTGCGGTCCAAGGAGGACTTCGACATCGTCGGTCCGCTGCCGAAGAAGAACATCGACACGGGCATGGGGCTCGAGCGGGTCGCCTACCTGCTCCAGGGTGTCGACAACATGTACGAGATCGACGTGATGTACCCGGTGATCGAGAAGGCCGAGGAGCTCACCGGGCGGCGCTACGGCGCCGGCGGTGTCGACGGTCATGACGACGACGTCCGGATGCGGGTGGTCTCCGACCACGTGCGCAGCTCGATGATGCTGATCGCCGACGGCGTGACGCCCGGCAACGAGGGGCGCGGCTACGTTCTGCGTCGGCTGCTGCGTCGCGCGGTGAGGTCCATGCGGCTCCTGGGCTACGAGGACCGGTCGCTGCCCGAGCTGTTGCCGATCAGCCGCGACAAGATGTGCGAGACCTACACCGACGTGTACCGCGACTGGGAGCGGATCTCCCAGATCGCGTACGCCGAGGAGGATGCGTTCCGCCAGACGCTGCGCGCCGGCACCACGATCTTCGACCAGGCCACCGCGGAGCTGAAGAGCGGCGGCGGGACCACCCTGAGCGGGGAGCGCGCGTTCGCGCTGCACGACACCTACGGCTTCCCGATCGACCTGACCCTGGAGATGGCCACGGAGCAGGGTCTCGAGGTCGACGAGGTGCGCTTCCGTGAGCTGATGGGCCAGCAGCGCGACCGGGCGAAGGCGGACGCGCGCGCCAAGAAGGGCTCGCACGTCGATGCCACCGCGTACCGCCAGATCGCGGACGCCCTGGGCAGGCCGGTGGAGTTCACCGGGTATCGCGAGGTGGTCAGCGAGGGGTCGGTGCGCGGCCTGGTCGCGGCCGGCGCGGTCGTCGACTCGGCCCGCGAGGGCGACGAGGTCGAGCTGGTGCTGGACCGCACGCCGTTCTACGCCGAGGGCGGCGGACAGCTGGCCGACCAGGGCGTGATCGAGCTGGAGAACGGCGCGCGCCTCGAGGTGCGCGACGTCCAGTCCCCGATCAGGGGTCTGGTCGTCCACCGGGTCAAGGTGCTCAGCGGCGAGGTGGCCCCGGGCGCCGGTGCGCAGTCGGTGGTCGACATCGAACGGCGGCGCGCGATCTCGCGCGCACACACCGCGACCCACATGGTGCACAAGGCGTTCCGCGAGGCGCTCGGCGAGACCGCGACGCAGGCCGGCTCGGAGAACGCGCCGGGCAGGTTCCGCTTCGACTTCTCAGCCACCGGCGCCGTGCCGGAGTCGGTGATGAACGACGTCGAGGCGCGGGTCAACGACCTCGTGCTGGCCGACCTCTCGGTGCACGCCGAGACCATGAGCCAGGCGGACGCCGTGAAGTCGGGCGCGATGGCTCTGTTCGGTGAGAAGTACGGCGACCAGGTGCGGGTGATCTCGGTCGGGGACTGGGCGCGCGAACTGTGCGGCGGCACCCATGCGGGCAGGTCCGGTCAGCTCGGCGTGATCAAGCTGCTGGGTGAGTCGTCCATCGGCTCCGGCGTACGCCGGGTGGAGGCGCTGGTGGGCGCGGATGCCTACCGCTTCCTGGCCCGCGAGCACGTCCTGGTCGCGCAGCTGTCCGAAGCGCTCAAGACCCGGCCCGAGCAGCTCCCCGAGCGGGTCAACGACATTGTGGAGAAGCTCCGCGCCGCCGAGAAGGAGATCGAGAAGGTGCGGCTCGGCCAGCTGCTCTCCGGTGGCGCGCAGCTGGCCGCGGACGCCGTCGAGGTCGGCGGAGTCCGGCTGGTGGCGCATCGCGTGGACGGAGCCGGCGGTGGCGACGTGCGCGCCCTGGCCCTGGACGTGCGAGGACGCCTGCCGACCGAGCAGCCGGGCGCCGTGGTCATCATCGGCGCGGCCGACGGCAACGTCTCGGTCGTGGCCGCGGTCAACGACGCCGGTCGCGCGCGCGGGGTGAGCGCCAACGACCTCGTCGGAGCGGTGGGCCCGCTGGTCGGCGGCCGCGGCGGCGGCAAGGACGACATGGCGCAGGGCGGGGGCACGGACGCGTCGCGGATCGACGAGGCCCTGGCCGCGGCCCGGGCGATCGTCGCCGCGGCCACCGGGGCCTGATCCGGTGCGCTCCGGCGTTCGGCTCGGGATCGACCCGGGGGACGCCCGGATCGGCGTGGCCCGCAGCGACCCCTCGGGCTTCCTGGCGAGCCCGGTCGAGACCGTGCGCCGCGGAAAGGGTGATCTCTCCCGGATCGCGCGACTGGTCGGCGAGCAGCAGACGCTCGAGGTCGTCGTCGGCCTGCCCCGGTCGCTGTCAGGCGGCGAGGGGCCGGCCGCCGCACGGGTCCGGGAGTTCGCCGCCCGGCTGGCCGACCGGGTCTCGCCGGTTCCGGTGCGACTCCAGGACGAGCGACTGACCACGGTGTCGGCGGAGGCTATGCTGCGCGACCGGGGGAAGAAGGGCGCCGCACGGAGGGCCGTGGTCGACCAGGCCGCGGCGGTGCTCATCCTGCAGCACGCCCTGGACACCGAGCGGGCGACCGGTCGTCCACCCGGAGAGATCGTCAAGGGAGATCGATGAACGACGACGCGAACGAGTACGACGTCGAGCGCGAGGACCTGGACCCCCAGGAGTACGACACCGACGGCGCCGACGACTCCGACGACGACGACCCCTACCTCCTCGGCGGCGCCCGGAAGAAGAAGCGCGGGTTCTCGGGCTGCCTGGCCGTGCTCGTGGCGCTGGCGGTGATCGTGGGCGGCGGCTATTTCGCCGGCAGCAAGGGCTTCCACTACCTCAAGGACCACCTCGGCTCGCCGGCGGCCGACTACCCCGGCCCCGGCAAGGGGCAGGTGCTCTTCCAGGTCAAGCAGGGCGACACCGTCAGCGACATCGGCCGCGAGCTGAAGGCCAGGGGAGTGGTGGCGTCGGTCGACGCATTCAGCAGCGCCTCGCACGGCAAGACCGGTATCCAGGTCGGCTACTACCAGCTGAAGAGGAAGATGAGCGCGCAGGACGCCTTCGACCTGCTCATCGACCCCAAGAACATCCTCACCACCGCCGTGACCATCCCCGAGGGGCTGCGGGTCGTGGACATCGTGCCGCTGCTGGTGGCCAAGACGAAGTTCCCCGCCTCGGCGTTCGACTCGGCACTGCAGGACACCGCGGCGCTCGGCCTGCCGTCGTACGCGAAAGGAAACCCCGAGGGATACCTCTTCCCGTCGACCTACGGGTTCGGGCCGAAGGAGAAGCCCGCCGACATGCTCAAGGACATGGTCGACCGGTGGAAGCAGGCTGCGCATGACGACGGCCTGGTGGCGGCCGCGCAGCGGCTCGGGAAGACCCCGGCCGACCTGATGACCATCGCCAGCCTGGTGCAGGCGGAGGGTCGTGGCTCGGACATGCCGAAGATCGCCCGCGTGATCTACAACCGGCTCGACGGGCCCGGCGACCAGGGCGGGACCAACGGGCTGCTCCAGATCGACGCCACGGTCAACTACGCCTTGCACCGCAAGGGCGTGGTCGCGGTGACGACGGACGAGACACAGAACACCCAGTCGCCGTACAACACCTACCTCACCCCGGGCCTGCCGCCGACGCCGATCGAGGCACCCGGTGACGCGGCGATCAAGGCGGCGGCCAATCCGGTGGCCGGGCCCTGGTACTACTACGTGACGGTCAACCTGCGGACCGGCGAGACCAAGTTCGCGACGACGTACGCCCAGTTCCTGCAGTACAAGGCCGAGTTCACGCAGTACTGCCTGACCTCGAGCGCCTGCTGAGGCCGGGCATGCGATGTGCCGTGCTGGGCGACCCGATCGGGCACTCGTTGTCACCGGTGCTGCACCGGGCGGCGTACGACGCACTCGGCCTGGACTGGACGTACGACGCGATCCGGGTGCCGAGCGGTGGGCTGGCGGACTTCCTCGAGGGGCTCGATGACACCTGGCGCGGGCTGTCCTTGACGATGCCGCTCAAGCGCGAGGCGATCGCGCTGCTCACCTCGCGGGACCCATGGGCCGACCTCGCGGGCGCCGCCAACACCGTGCTGCTCGACGCCAACGGACGGCACGGGCTGAACACCGACGTGCCGGGGGGGATCGCGGCGCTGCGTGCGGCGACCGACGCGACCCTGGCGCACGCGGTGGTGCTGGGCGGCGGAGCGACGGCGACGTCGATGCTGCTCGCACTCACCGAGCTGGGGTGTCGCCGGGCGACGCTCGTGGTCCGGGACCCGGGCCGGGCCGGCGAGGCGCTGGCTGCGGTCGCCCGGCATCCGAAGGCTCCCGAGGTGGAGGTGACCACGTTCGCGGACCTGGCGGGCTGGGGTGAGGCCGACGTGCTGGTGTCGACGGTCCCGGCCGAGGCACAGAGCCCCGAAGTGGTGGCGGCCGCGTCCGGTGTCCGCGTGGTCTTCGACGTCGTCTACGACCCGTGGCCCACGCCGCTGGCGCTCGCGACGCGCGGCGTGGGCCACACCCTCGTCGGGGGGCTCGACCTGCTCCTCTGGCAGGCCGTCGACCAGGTACGCGCGATGACCGGCCGGTTCGACGTACCGGTCGCGGAGATGCGCGCGGCGGGTCGGGCGGGACTCGCCGAACGTAGCCGCCGAGGGTCCTCGGATCGCTAGGGTTCACCGCGTGGACTCGACCCTCCTGGCCGTCGTCGTGGGTGCCGTGCTGTCCGGCCTCGGCGGGTTGCTGGTCCCCGCCGTGATCGCCCGGATCCCCGAGTACGTCCCGGACGCCGCCGGCGTGACCGACGACGCGGATGCCACGGTGCAGTCGGTGCCGCCGGTGGAGGAGCCCCCCGAGCCGTTCCCCGACATCGCGCGGCTTCCCGGCCTCGGGTGGAAGAGCGCTGTGGTCTCGGCGGTCGCCGGTGCCGTGGTCGGTGCCGGTCTCGGCTGGGCGTGGCCCCTGGTGATGTGGGTGACGCTCGTACCGGTCGCGGTCGCGCTGGCGGTGGTCGACTGGCGAACCCGGCTGCTGCCCACGGCGGTGATCCGCCCGACGTACGCCGCGCTGGTGGTCCTGGTGCTCGCCGGCTGGGCGGTCACCGGTGACACCGACGCGGCGGTCCGGTCGGCCCTGGGCTTCCTCGTTGCCGGTGGTCTGTATGGCCTGCTCTGGTTCATCTACCCGCGCGGGCTGGGCTTCGGGGACGTCCGGTTAGCCGGAGTTCTGGGCATCGCCCTGGGCTGGCTGGGTTGGGGGCAGGTGCTGGCCGGGGTGTACGCCGGCTTCCTGCTCGGCGGAGTCCTCGGTGCGCTGCTGTCGATGCTGCGGATCGTCGAGCGCAAGGGATACCCGTTCGGGCCGTTCATGCTCGTCGGGTCGCTCGTCGGTGTGCTCTGGGGAGCGCAGCTCTGGTCGGGTCTCGTGGCGGGCTGAGACGCGGGGCCGCGGGGCCACCGTGGAAGACTGACGCCATGCTGCGCTGGCTCACCGCTGGGGAGTCCCACGGCCCTGCCCTGGTCGCGATCCTCGAGGGCCTGCCGGCGCACGTCCTGATCACCACCGACGACCTCGCCGAGGCCCTGGCCCGGCGCCGCCTCGGCCGTGGCCGCGGCGCCCGGATGAAGTTCGAGCGAGACGAGGTGACCATCCTCGGTGGGGTGCGGCACGGCAAGACGATCGGCGGCCCGGTCGCCATCGAGATCGGCAACACCGAGTGGCCCAAGTGGGAGCAGGTGATGGCCGCCGACCCCGTCGACCAGGCGCAGCTCGACGAGCTGGCCCGCAACGCCCCGCTGACCCGTCCGCGGCCGGGTCACGCCGACCTCGTGGGCATGCAGAAGTACGACTTCGACGAGGCCCGGCCGGTGCTGGAGCGTGCCTCGGCCCGTGAGACCGCCGCCCGGGTCGCGCTGGGCCGGGTGGCCAGCGCGTTCCTCGAGCAGGTGACCGGTGCCCGGATCGTCTCCCACGTGGTCGAGCTCGGCGGGGTGCGCGCGCCCGCCGGCGTCGTACCCGAGCCGGACGACGTGGCGCGGCTCGACGCCGACGAGGTGCGGTGCCTCGCCCCCGCCGCGAGCGCGGCCATGGTGGCCGCCATCGACGAGGCCCACCGCGACGGTGACACCCTCGGCGGCGTCGTCGAGGTGGTCGCGCACGGGCTGCCGCCCGGGCTGGGCTCCCACGTGCACTGGGACCGCCGGCTGGACTCGCGGCTGGCCGGTGCGCTGATGGGGATCCAGGCCATCAAGGGTGTGGAGGTCGGGGACGGATTCGAGCTGGCCGCGACCCGGGGCAGCCTGGCCCAGGACGAGATCGTGCCCACCCCCGACGGCATCCGGCGTACCAGTGGGCGGTCGGGCGGCACCGAGGGCGGGATGTCGACCGGCGAGATCCTGCGCGTGCGCGCAGCCATGAAGCCGATCTCGACCGTGCCGCGCGCGCTGCGCACGATCGACGTGACCACCGGAGAGGCGACGGTGGCCCACCACCAGCGCTCCGACGTGTGTGCGGTGCCGGCTGCCGGCGTCGTCGCCGAGGCGATGGTGGCGTTGGTGCTGGCCGATGCCGTGCTGGAGAAGTTCGGTGGCGATTCCGTGGGCGAGACGCGACGCAACATCGACGGCTACCGGGACTCGCTGAGGCTGCGATGAGTGCGCCCACCGGGCCGCGGGTAGTGCTCGTCGGGCCGATGGGTGCCGGCAAGACCACCGTCGGAAGGTTGCTCGCCGAGCGGTGGGGCGTGCCGTTCCGCGACACCGACGACGACGTGGAGCAGGCCGAGGGCCGCTCGATCTCCGACATCTTCGTCGACTCCGGCGAGGACCACTTCCGCGCGCTCGAACGCTCGGCCGCCGCGCATGCCCTCGCGAAGCATCCCGGTGTCCTGGCGCTCGGCGGGGGAGCCGTGATGGCCGAGGAGACGCGTCGCGCCGCGGCCGACCATCCGGTGGTGTTCCTCCGGGTAGGGCTGACGGACGCGGCGGCTCGGGTGGGGCTCGGCGCATCGCGGCCGCTCCTGCTGGGCAACGTGCGCGGCACCATGAAGGCGCTGCTCGACGAGCGCACCCCGGTCTACGAGTCCCTGGCGGTCGCGGTCGTCGATACCGACGGACGTACGCCGGACGAGGTCGCCCTCCTGGTCGAGGAGGCCCTGGGTGAGTGACCCCGCGAGCGGCGCGACCGTGATCCGGGTCGCGACCGGCTCGCCGTACGACGTGGTGGTCGGGGAGGACCTCCTCGATCTGCTCCCGGGGAGTCTGGGCTCGGGCGTGGCCCGGGTCGGCCTGGTCTTCCCCGACGACCTGGGCGCACCCGCCGCACTCGTGCGCGACCTGCTGGCGACGTCGTACGACGTGCTGGACCTGACCGTGCCGGCGGGGGAACGCGCCAAGACCGCCGCCGTGGCCGCGGACTGCTGGGAGAGGCTCGGCCGGGCCGGGTTCACCCGGAGCGACGCCGTGGTGAGTGTCGGCGGCGGCGCGACCACCGACCTCGGCGGGTTCGTCGCCGCCACGTGGCTGCGCGGCGTGCGCATGGTCCACGTACCGACGACGCTGCTGGGCATGGTCGACGCGGCCATCGGCGGGAAGACCGGCATCAACACCGCCGCCGGCAAGAATCTTGTCGGCTCGTTCCACGAGCCGGCCGCCGTGCTGTGCGACCTCACCCTGCTGGGCTCCCTCCCGGCGGCCGAGCTGCGCTCCGGGCTGGGGGAGATCGTCAAGTGCGGCTTCATCGCCGACCCCCGGATCCTGGAGCTGGTCGAGCGGGCCGACCCGGCCGAGCTGGGTCTCGGATCGGCGGTGCTGCGCGAGCTCGTCGAACGCGCGGTGCGGGTCAAGGCCGCCGTCGTCGCCGACGACCTCACCGACACGGGCGGATCCACCGGTCATCCGGGCCGCGAGGTGCTCAACTACGGCCACACCATGGGCCACGCGATCGAGCAGGCCAGCGGCTACACCCTCCGGCACGGCGAGGCGGTCGCCATCGGTTCGGTGTACGCCGCCGAGCTGGCCCGGGCGGCCGGGATCCTCGACGACGCGGTCGCGGACCGCCACCGGTCAGTGCTGACCCGCGTCGGGCTGCCGACCACCTGGACCGGCGCGTCCTACGACGACCTCCGGCACCGGATGGCCGTCGACAAGAAGTCGCGCGGGTCGCAGCTGCGGTTCGTGGTCCTTTCGGACCTCGGCCGGCCGCAGATCCTGGCCGGCCCGCGCGAGGCCGACCTGCGTGCCGCCTACCAGGTGATGACGGGAGCCGGATCATGAGAGTCCTGGTGCTGAACGGGCCGAACCTCGGCCGCCTGGGGCGACGAGAGCCCGACATCTACGGCCACACGACCTACCACGAGCTGGTGGAGCTGTGTGTCGACTGGGGCCGGGACCTGGGGCTCGAGGTCGACGTGCGCCAGACCAACCACGAGGGCGAGCTCCTCGACTGGCTCAACACCGCCGCCGACGAGCACACGCCGGTCGTACTCAACGCCGCGGCGTGGACCCACTACTCCTTCGCCCTGCAGGACGCCTGCGCTCAGCTCACCGCGCCCCTGGTCGAGGTGCACATCAGCGACCCGTCCGCCCGGCCCGAGGAGTTCCGCCACACGTCGGTGGTGACGCCGTACGCCCGAGCCGTGATCGCGGGCAGGGGCGTCGACGGTTATCGCGACGCCCTCGCCGCGGTGGCCGAGGCTTCCGCCTGACCGGACAACCGCCGCGCTTTCGTGGGCAACGGACCTTGAGGCGCGCGCACTCACTATGCCGATGAGCGCGCTTCCTCAGTCGGCGCCCTCGCGGCCGCGAAGGCCGCGAGCAGGACTACGAACGAAGCAACAAAGCCTTGGGCGCTGCCCATCAGAACGGCCCAGCCGTACGCACGGCTTTCCCGACGAACCAACAACCCAACAGTCAGCATCAGGGCCAAGGCCAGAGCGGAAGCGAACCAAACGACTCCGTCGCTGCTCGGTGCCAGCACGTCCCACCTGAACGGGATGTAGACCCAGATCGCCTGCACCAGAGCGGCGAGCAGCGCGACCGCGCCGCACCAGATGGCAACGCGGAGAGACCTGCGTTTGGCGGCGACAACGAGCAGCAGACCGTCAAGCACCACGACGGACGCGACGACAAGGAGGAAGGCGAGCCCGGGCACCTCCAGGGCCAACACCAAGAAGCCGTAGACAGCGACCAGTGCCAGGGCGATGTAGCCAGCAACCTTGGTCCGGCGCTCGCACGGACGGGGGTCGCTTGTGGTCACTTGCCCAGTCTTCTTCCCGCGTGGCGCTTCCGCATGAGTATGCGCACTGACATAGCCGCTGAGTGCGCGCGGATCTGCCGATGAGCGGTCGTGGTGCCGGCCTCGTCGGTCGTTCCCACGAAGTCGCACAGAGCGGACTGCCGCGTCTGGGTCCAGCCCAACACGGTCCCGATCTCGAGCCGAAGAGCCCCGAAGGGCGGCGGGCTGGGTCAGAACTCGTCCGGGGACGCGATTGCCTCTGTGATCGTGATCTCGGGTGGGTTGGAAGTGTCCGCGCCCAGGCTGGCGACGAACTCCTGCATCTTCGGGTCACCGAAGAACTTCTGGAACTGCTCTCCGTTCTCCCACTCGTCGATGACCTGCACGAATCCGTCACCGATGCCGAACCTGTGGTGGATGGCGCCCGCGTCCTTGGCTCGGGCAGCACTGGCCTCGAGCTCATCGGTGCGCTCGGCCATCGCCTTCCGGAATGTCGCTGTGTCCCCCGAGACCTTCATGACGACAAGAACGCTCATGTGCCCTCCTCAGGCGTCACGGGGCCGGGTGTCCCCCAGGCCGTAAGCCGAACGTAACCCCGACTCTCGCGTCGCGGCAATGAGGCGAACGCAATCACATGCCGCTGTCCACTCGCCTGCGTCGCGGTGAGGGGATGAGCCGCCAGGCGCTCACCACACGGCCGCAGGGGAACCGTCGCGGGACCACGGCCGTCCGATCGTCACCATTTCGGACCAAGGAGCCTGCCATGAACCGCTCAGTGACCCTCAGTGCCAAGGGGGTGCTGGTCGCGCTGGTCGCGGCTCTCGCGCTCCTCGTCGCCTACCTCCTCGGCAACGGTGGGAGTACCGCCCAGGCCGCACCGCAGCCAGTGTCGACCGGGCACCCGCGCACGCTCGTGATGAGCGGGACCGGCCGGACCGTCGGCGTACCGGACGAGCTGTCGTTCTCGTTCTCCGTCGGGCTGCTCAGGCCCGACCTGAAGACCGCGCTGGCGGACGCCAATGCGTCGATGAACCGGGTACTCGCCGCGCTCGCCCGGTCCGGTGTCGTGCGCTCCGATGTGCAGACCACGGGGCTGTCGATGAACGCCGTGTACGACTACCACTCCTACGGCCCGCCGACGCTCCGTGGCTACCACGTCTCGCAGCGCGCCCAGGTGCTGGTGCGCGACCTCGCCGACGGCGGACGTGCGGTCTCCGCAGCGGTCTCCGCGGGCGGGAACGACGTCCGAGTGGGCAACATCGGGCTGCGGATCGCCGACCCCCAGTCACTGCTGGCCAAGTCGCGTGCCGCCGCGGTCAAGGAGGCGACCGCCAAGGCCCAGGAGTACGCCGACGCCACCGGCCAGACCCTCGGCTCCGTGCTGTCGCTGCGCGAGGTCCACGCGTCGGCACCGGTTGTGCGGGGGCTGGCATACCCGAGCGCGTCCTTCGACCGGGTGAAGGGCGCGCTCCCGATCCGCGCCGGCAAGGACAAGCTCGCGGTGACCGTGCGGATCGAGTGGTCCTTCGCCTGAGAGAGCCAGATTTGGGGATTCCGGTCGGGGGCGACCGCCGTACTAGACTCGGCGGTCGCCTGACCGGACTCTTTCTCCGGCGCTGGGCCACCACGATCCCCACTCTCCCTTGACCAGAAAAGGCACTTCGGCCATGGCCACCACCAACGACCTGAAGAACGGCATGGTCCTCAACCTCGACGGCCAGCTCTGGCAGGTCATCTGGTTCCAGCACCACAAGCCCGGAAAGGGCGGTGCCGTCGTGCGGTCGAAGCTGAAGAACATCGAGTCCGGCAAGACCGTGGACCGCACGTTCAACTCCGACGTGAAGGTCGACGTCGCCAACGTCGACAAGCGGACCATGCAGTACCTCTACAACGACGGCACGTCGTACGTCTTCATGGACACCGGCACCTTCGACCAGCTCGAGATCGCGCCCGACATCGTCGGTGACGCGAAGAACTTCCTGCTGGAGAACCAGGCCGCCATCGTCGCCACGAATGAGGGGCGCGTGCTCTACGTCGAGCTGCCGGCGTCGGTGCTGCTCGAGATCGCCTACACCGAGCCCGGTGTGGTCGGCGACAGCGCGACCGGTCGCACCAAGCCGGCGACGCTGGAGACCGGCCACGAGATCCAGGTGCCGCTGTTCATCACCCAGGGCGAGAAGGTCAAGGTCGACACCCGCGACTCGTCGTACCTCGGCCGGGTGAAGTCCTGATCGCCACGGTCGCGACCTGATGTCGGCTCGCTCGAAGGCCCGCAAGCGGGCGCTGGACATCCTCTACGCCGCGGAGCTGCGTGGGCAGGACCCGGTGGTGGAGCTCGACGCGGCGATCGCGGACGGCGAGGGTCCGACCAACCCCTACACCGGCGCCCTGGTGCGGGGCGTGGCCGCCCACCGGGAGCGGATCGACGAGCTGCTGACGTCGTACTCCCAGGCGTGGACGCTCGACCGCATGCCCGCGGTCGACCGCAACGCTCTGCGGATCGGTGCCTTCGAGCTCCTCTACGCCGACGACGTGCCCGACGCAGTAGCCGTCAGCGAGGCCGTGGCCCTGGTCCGCAACCTGTCGACCGACGAGTCGCCGGGCTTCGTGAACGGCGTGCTCGGCGCCATGATGCGCGACCGCGAGTCCCTCACCCCCTAGGGTGCTCTCTCAACTCGGCTCCGGGGCTAGGGTCCTGGGCATGGCAGATGTGAGCGACCACGCCGATCGGATGGGCCGCCGCGCCGAGAACAGCGCTTGGACCGACCGGGCCGTCCGGGTCGGGATGGTGGCCTACGGCATCGTCCACCTGACCATCGCCTGGCTGGCGATCCAGCTGGCCACGGGCAACAGCAGCGGCAGTGCCTCCCGCAACGGCGCGCTGCATCAGCTCGCCCAACAGCCGTTCGGCCGCTTCGTCGTCTGGGTGATCGCGATCGGGATGCTGTTCCTGGTCATCTGGAAGCTGCTCGAGGCGTTCGTCGCCCACCAGAACGAGGACGGCGCCAAGGCCTGGCTCAAGGCCGCGCTCAACGTCGGCAAGGCGATCGTGTACGGCACCCTCGGCGTCAGCGCGTTCCACACCGCGACCGGAGCGAAGTCCAGCAGCAGCACCACGTCGATGACCTCGAAGCTGATGGACCAGCCGTTCGGCCGCTGGCTCGTGGGCCTCGTCGGTCTCGCGATCATCGGGTACGGCCTCTACCTGATCTACGACGGATACACCGACAAGTTCCTCAAGCACCTCGACGCCGCGGGCAAGCGCGGCGAGCATGGCAAGGCCTACAAGATGCTCGGCAAGGTCGGCTACATCGCCAAGGGCATCGCGCTCGGCGCGATCGGCGCACTGTTCATCTTCGCCGCCGTCGACCACAAGGCGAAGAAGTCCGGAGGGCTGGACCAGGCGCTGCACAAGGTCCTCCAGCAGCCGTTCGGCCCGGTGTTGCTCTTCGCGATCGCGGTCGGCATCGGCTGCTACGGCCTGTTCTGCTTTGCGCGAGCACGTCATCTGTCCGCCTCGCGCTGACGGCGTGATTGGGTGTGGACATGAGCGACACCGAGTGCGACGTCATCGTGGTGGGTCTCGGACCGGGCGGCGAGCACGTCGCGCTGAAGCTGGGCCAGGCCGGCCTGCGGGTGCTGGGCGTGGAGGAGCGGCTGGTCGGAGGCGAATGCCCCTACTTCGGCTGCGTGCCGTCCAAGATGATGATCGCCGCCGCCCACACGCTGCGGGAGGCCGGTCGGGTCAACACCCTCGCCGGCTCCTCGACGGTGTCGCCGGACTGGACCCCGGTGGCGACCCGGATCCGCGACGAGGCCACCGACGACTGGAACGACGCGGTCGCGGTGAAGCGGCTCGAGGACAGCGGGGCCACGTTCGTGCGGGGCCGCGGAGTGCTGGCCGGAGACGGCCAGGTCACGGTGGGGGACACGACGTACAAGGCGACGAAGGGGATCGTGCTCAACACCGGCACCGCGCCCTCGGCGCCGCCGATCGACGGGCTCGCGGACACGCCGTACTGGACCAACCGCGACGCGGTGCGCCTCACCGAGCTGCCGTCGTCGCTGATCGTGATCGGTGGCGGTGCGATCGGGTGCGAGCTCTCGCAGGTGATGGCGCTGTTCGGGGTCCGGGTGACGGTGGTCGAGATGGCCGACCGTCTGGTCGCCTTGGAGGAGCCGGAGGCCAGCGAGGCGCTGCAGAAGTCGTTCGCGGAGACCGGCATCCAGGTGCTGACCGGGGTGTCGGTGGGCTCGGTGTCGTACGCCGACGGGCAGTTCACCGTCGATCTGGGCGACCAGCAGGTGCGCGCCGAGAAGCTGCTCGTGGCGGCGGGGCGCCGGACCAACCTGGCGGGCCTCGGCCTGGAGGCGGTCGGCCTGGACCCCATGGCGCGCCTCCTCGAGCCGGACGAGCGGATGCGTGTGGCCGACGGCGTGTGGGCGATCGGCGACATCACCGGCAAGGGGGCCTTCACGCACGTGTCGATGTACCAGGGCGCGGTCGTGGTCAACGACCTGCTCGGTCGCGATGGACCGTGGGCCGACTATCGCGCTGTGGCCAGGGTGACCTTCACAGCGCCCGAGGTCGCCTCGGTGGGTCTGAGCGAGAAGGCGGCACGCGACGCCGGGATCGAGGTCGGCACGGCGACCGGCGATCTGGGTGCCCGCGGCTGGATGACCAAGGAGGACGGGCTGATCAAGGTGGTCGCCGATTCGGCTCGCGGTGTGCTGGTGGGTGCCACCGTGGTCTCCCCGGCGGGTGGCGAGATCATGTCGATGCTCGTGCTCGCGGTCCAGGCCGAGGTGCCGCTCGACACGCTGCTGCACATGCACTTCGCCTACCCGACCTACCACCGCGCGATCCAGTCGGTGCTCCAGGAGCTCGCCCCGGACCGATGAATCGCCCTCGGGGTGGCGCCGACCGTGCGAACGGGAGGACACTTCCCCGTGCGGCGAACCGAAGGGAGGCACGCCATGAAGAGTCTGCGTTGTCTGGTGCGCGGGCATCAGTGGGGGCCGGTCGAGGGAGACAACTACGGCGGGTTCCACACCTGCACCTACTGCGGTGCGAGCAAGCGCGTCGGACCGCAGAGACCCCCCGACGCGCACGACAAGTCGGACGTGCACCTCTAGCCCACGGGTCCGACTCAGTCTGCGTTTCTTCGTCGTGCCAGTGCGCCTTGTGCTGACGCAGGTACGGAGGCGGCGAGCAGCGTCCGGCGCCACACGTCTGCCAGCACGTCGGAGTACTCCTGCGGCGTGAGTCCCCGCGAGGCCAGAAGTCCGAAGTACTCGGCGCTGTTCATCGACCAGACCAGGTCGGCCACCTGCTGGTCGGACAGGTCCGACCGGATCTCCCCGGTGGCGCGCAGTTCGGAGGCGAACCTCGACATGTTGGCTGCCCTGCGGTCGTTGAGGGACTGCCAGACCTCTCGGCACCTCGGCTCGGTGGCGCCTGCCTCGCGCAGTGCGGTCATGAGCGGTGCTGTCTGGGGAATCACCCGGCCGAGCGCGGCGGCGTAGGTCTCGATCTTGCCCCGGGCCGTCGGGGCCTCCCGGATCGCCCGGACGTAGTCGCGTAGCTCGGCCGGCACCGGCTCCTGCCCCTCCGCCAGAGCCATGTCGTGGACGGCGAGCAGCAGCTGGGGCTTACGGCCCACCGACGTGTAGACCGTGTCGACGGAGACCCGGGCCCGGCGGGCGATCTGGGCGACCGAGGTCTCGGCATACCCGCGGGTGGTGAAGAAGTGCTGCGCGGCGGAGAGCACCCGCTGGCGAGTGCGCTCGGCCGCGGCGCGCCTCCGTGTGGCGTCGTACTTCCGCGTCTTGTCCGGAGCTGCCATGCGTAGTACGTTACCAATATTGATCCGAAATGACTTCGGACGAAAAAGGGGGAGACCCGATGTCCATCGACCAGCACACGTCAGGCGTGGTGATGCGCGAGCCCGGCACGGGCCGCGGCACCTGGGCGATGATGTCGCTCTTCGAGCACCTGCTGGAGTCGAACGAGTCCGACGGCCGCCTGGGAGTTTCAATGGTGACCCAGCCGCCCGGGGTCGCCACGCCCCTGCACCGGCACGCCAACGAGGCCGAGGCGTTCTACCTCCTCGAAGGACGGATGACCTACCGGGCAGGCGAGGAGGACTTCGAGCTGTACGACGGCTGCTTCATCTACCTGCCCCTCGGGGTGCCGCATGCGTTCCGGATCCGCGGCGACGCACCGGCCCGTTTCCTCGGACTCACCGCACCGGGCGGGCTCATGGACCTGTACGACGAGGTGGGCATCCCCGCGGCCGAGATGCGGCTGCCAGGAGCCGATGGGTTGCCTCCCGAGGTGGAGATCCCGAAGTGGGTCGAGGTCGGCCCACGCTACGGGCTCGAGGTCGTGGGTCCACCGATCCCGGAGTGAGGACGGGCTCCCGCGCCGTTGCCGCGACCCGTCTGCCGACTGGTAGGGTCGCCGCGATCGACATCCTTTAACGAGCCGTCCCGTGAGGCGGAGAAGGAGGTCTGGCAGCAAATGCCTGCGCCTGCCACAGCGCCCGGTCCCGACACCGGCCGCACCGTGCTCGACTCCGGTGACATCTCCCGGGCCCTGAGCCGCATCTCGCACGAGATCCTCGAACGCAACAAGGGCGCCGAAGACCTGGTGTTGCTCGGCATCCCCTCCCGCGGTGTGCCGCTGGCCGAGCGGATCGCCGAACGGATCGCCGCGGTCGAGGGGGCCGCCGTACCCTTCGGCTCGCTCGACGTCACGATGTATCGCGACGACCTGCGGCTGAAGCCGGCCCGCACCCTGCTGCCTACCCAGATCCCCGACGGCGGCATCGACGACAAGACGGTCGTGCTGGTCGACGACGTGCTGTTCTCCGGCCGGACGATCCGGGCCGCCCTCGACGCGCTGAACGACGTCGGGCGCCCACGAGCCGTGCAGCTCGCGGTCCTGGTCGACCGCGGTCACCGGGAGCTGCCGATCCGGGCCGACTTCGTGGGCAAGAACCTCCCGACCTCGCTGGTGCAGCGGGTGCGCGTCCACCTCACCGGCGTCGACGACGAGGACGCCGTGGTCATCGAGGGAGAGGGACGATGAAGAAGCACCTGCTGTCCGCCGCGGACCTGACGCGGGAGGACGCCGAGCTGGTACTGCGTACGGCGGAAGAGATGAGATCCCTCGCCGACCGGCCCATCAAGAAGCTGCCGGCCCTGCGCGGTCGCACCGTGGTCAACCTGTTCTTCGAGGACTCCACCCGCACCCGGATCTCGTTCGAGGCCGCCGCGAAGCGGCTCTCGGCCGACGTCATCAACTTCTCGGCCAAGGGTTCGTCGCTGTCGAAGGGCGAGTCGCTCAAGGACACCGCGCTGACCCTCGAGGCGATGGGGTGCGACGCGGTGGTCTGCCGGCACGGTGCGAGCGGGGCGCCCCATCGACTCGCGAACTCCGGGTGGGTGCGCGCGTCGGTCGTCAACGCCGGCGACGGCACCCACGAGCACCCGACCCAGGCCCTGCTCGACGCGTTCACGATGTGGCGGCACCTCGGTCCGCGCAACGGCGGCACCCTTGACGGTCTGCGGATCGCGATCGTGGGCGACGTCCTGCACTCCCGGGTCGCGCGCTCCAACGCGATCCTGCTGCAGACGCTGGGCGCCGAGGTCACGCTGGTGGCGCCGCCCACCCTGCTCCCGGTGGGGATCGAGAGCTGGCCGGTCGAGACGTCGTACGACCTCGACGTCGTGCTGCCGAAGGCCGACGCGGTGATGATGCTGCGGGTCCAGCGGGAACGGATGAACGGCGGGTTCTTCCCGACGCCGCGCGAGTACAGCCGTCGCTACGGCCTCGACGGTCGTCGGATGGCAACGCTCCAGGACCACACCATCGTGATGCACCCCGGCCCGATGGTCCGTGGCATGGAGATCACCGCCGACGTGGCCGACTCCGACCGATCGGTGATCGTCGAGCAGGTCAGCAACGGCGTCGCGGTCCGGATGGCGGTCCTCTACCTGCTGCTCGGCGGCAGCGAACCCGCAGTCGGTACGCCGGAGGCTCCGCTGGTCGAGGCTGTCGAGACCCAGGAGACCCTGGCATGACGACCTACCTGATCAAGGGCGCATCGATCCTCGGGGGCGACCGCCGCGACATCCTGCTCCAGCAAGGGCGGATCACCCTCGACCCCGACTTCGACGAGCAGGCCGACGCCGAGACGATCGACGCGAGCGGGCTGATCGCGCTGCCCGGTCTGGTCGACCTGCACACCCACCTGCGCGAGCCGGGCCGGGAGGACGCCGAGACTGTGCTGACCGGCACCCAGGCCGCCGCCATGGGCGGCTTCACCGCAGTGCACGCGATGGCGAACACCGAGCCGGTCGCCGACACCGCCGGCGTCGTCGAGCAGGTGTGGCGCCTCGGCCGTGAGGGTGGTTACTGCGACGTCTATCCCGTCGGCGCCGTGACCGTGGGGTTGGCGGGGGAGCGGCTGGCCGAGCTCGGCGCCATGGCCGACTCCGCGGCCCGCGTCCGGGTGTTCTCCGACGACGGCCACTGCGTGAACGACGCGGTCCTGATGCGGCGCGCGCTGGAGTACGTCAAGGCGTTCGACGGCGTGATCGCCCAGCACGCCCAGGAGCCGCGCCTGACCGAGGGTGCGCAGATGAACGAGGACGAGCTGTCCGGCCGCCTCGGCCTGGCCGGATGGCCCGCGGTCGCCGAGGAGGCGGTGATCGCCCGCGACTGCCTGCTCGCCGCGCACGTCGGGTCACGACTCCACGTCTGCCACGTCTCGACCGCCGGGTCGGTGGAGATCGTCCGGCAGGCCAAGGCGTCCGGCTGGAACGTCACCGCCGAGGTGTGCCCGCACCACCTGCTGCTGACCGACGAGCTCGCCGCGACCTACGACCCGATCTACAAGGTCAACCCGCCGCTGCGCACCGCTGCCGACACCGAGGCGCTCCGCGCGGCGCTCGCCGACGGCACGATCGACATCGTGGCCACCGACCACGCACCGCACCCGCTGGAGGACAAGGACTGCGAGTGGGCGGCCGCGGCGTTCGGGATGCTCGGCCTCGAGACCGCGCTGTCGGTGGTGCAGGAGACCATGGTCGACCCCGGCCTGCTGACGTGGGCCGAGGTGGCCGAGCGGATGTCGCACGCCCCCGCCCGGATCGGGCGCGTCAGCGACCACGGCCAGCCGCTCGAGGACGGCGCTCCGGCCAACGTGGTGCTCTACGACCCATCCGTGCGCCGAGTGGTCGACGCCGGCGAGTCGGTCTCGCTCTCGCGGAACACGCCGTACGCCGGGATGGAGCTGCCCGGGCGGGTGGTGGCGACGTTCCTGCGAGGGAAGCCGACGGTGCTGGACGGAAAGCTCGCCTGACCGGAACCTGACCGTGCCGGGATGCCCCTTTGCCGGTGATCCGCGACCCGGCATGCTCGGAGCATGACCGATCCCTCGACCTGGTTGCTGACCAAGGCCGAGCGGGCGAACCCGTCCACGCGTCTCGACGACCAGCACCCGGGGGAGCAGGCGTGGTCGGAGGGCAACCTGGTTCGGCCGCTGATCCACGGGTCGGCGTACTTCCGTGAGCTGTACGACGCGATCGAGGCCACCCAGGACGGCGACGTGGTCTTCTTCACCGACTGGCAGGGCGACGCCGACGAGCGGCTGACCGGCGAGCCCGGCAGCGAGGTAGTCGAGGTGCTCGGCCGGGCCGACCAGCGCGGGGTGGACGTGCGCGGGCTGGTGTGGCGCTCCCACCTGGACCAGACCGGCTTCTTCGCCTCCGAGAACCGCCACCTGGGCGAGCAGCTGCAGAAGCGCGGCGCCGAGGTGCTGCTGGACATGCGGGTACGCGCCGGTGGCTCGCACCACCAGAAGTTCCTGGTCATCCGCTACCGCGCCGACCCGGCACGCGACGTCGCGTTCGTCGGCGGGATGGATCTCGCGCACAACCGGCGGGACGACGCCGACCACGGGGGAGACCCCCAGTCGCACCCGCTCACCGAGGAGTACGGCGAGCACCCGCCGTGGCACGACGTCCAGGTCGCGATCCGGGGCCCGGCGGTGCACGACGTCGAGACCGTCTTCCGCGAGCGCTGGGAGGACCCGACGCCGCTGTCGCAGGCTCCGTGGCGCCGTCTCGCCGACAAGCTCCGTCGCCTGGACACGTCACCCGACCCGTTGCCGGAGCAGTGGCCGGCGCCGCCCGGGGCCGGGGACCACGTCGTCCAGCTCCTGCGCACCTACCCCGACCTACGTCACGGCCGCGACTACCCGTTCGCCCGCGGTGGGGAGCGGAGCGTCGCGCGCGGCTACTCCAAGGGCGTCGCCCGGGCCGAACGCATCGTGTACGTCGAGGATCAGTACTTCTGGGGCCACGACGTCGCCGACGTCTTCGAGCCGACCCTGCGCGCGCACCCCGAGCTTCGCGTCATCGTGGTGATCCCGCTGGTGCCAGACATCGCAGGGCTCAACCGGGTGCCGCAGGTCCTCGGCCGCGAACGCGCCCTCGAGACGCTGATGCGCGTGGCGCCCGGCCGGGTCGCGGCGTACGGCATCGAGAACCACGCCTGCACCCCGGTCTACGTCCACGCCAAGGTCTGCGTGATCGATGACGTCTGGGCCGGCACCGGCTCGGACAACTTCAACCGGCGCTCGTGGACCCACGACTCCGAGCTCAGCGCGGTGGTCCTGGACGAGGACTACGCGTTGTGTCTCCGGCTGACCCTGGCGGCCGAGCACCTCGACCGGCTGGACGAGGTCGCGTCCGGGGAGCTGCGCGAGGTGATGGCCGACTGCGTCGACCCGGCCGGGATGTACGACGCATATGCCGCCAGCGCGGCGCGGCTGCAGACCTGGCATCTGGATGGGCGGGTCGGCGAGCGACCACCGGGCCGGCTGCGACCGATTCCGCTGCCGAAGCTGTCGAAGGCGACGCGGATGATGGCCAAGGTGCCGCTGGAGGTCGTCCACGACCCCGACGGACGCCCCCGCCCGATCCGAGGAGAGGCCCAATACTGATGCCAGTACCGATGAACGACTACCTCGACACCACCGGCCGCCCCGACCGCATCTCGGGCGGCGTGCGGATGATCCCGGTCACCACGCCATCGGGCGAGTTCCGGGTCTGGACCAAACGGGTCGGCAACAACCCGACGACCAAGGTGCTGCTCCTGCACGGCGGGCCGGGCTGCACGCACGAGTACTACGAGACGTGCGACTCGTTCCTGCCGGCGGCCGGCGTCGAGTACTACTACTACGACCAGCTCGGGTCCCTCTACAGCGACCAGCCCGACGACCCGGCGCTGTGGACGATCGACCGCTTCGTCGACGAGGTCGAGCAGGTGCGCCAGGCGCTGGGGCTCGACGCCAGCAACTTCGTCCTGCTGGGGCAGTCGTGGGGTGGCGTGCTGGCGATGGAGTACGCCCTGGCGCATCAGCAGCACCTCAAGGGCCTGGTGATCTCCAACATGATGGCCAGCGGGGCGGCGTACAACGCCTACGCCGAGGACGTGCTGATGCCCACGATGGACCAGGACGTGCTCGCCGAGATCAAGCGGCTGGAGGCGACCGGGGCGACCGACGACCCGTCGTACGAGGCGCTGCTCTTCGAGCACCACTACCGGCACCACGTGTGCCGGATGCCGGTCGACGAGTGGCCCGACCCGGTGGTGCGCGCGCTGGCCCACATCAACCCGGCGATCTATGTGCCGATGCAGGGGCCGAGCGAGCTCGGGCTGAGCGGCGTGCTCCTCGACTGGGACCGCACCGGGGACCTGCACCGGATCGAGGTGCCCACACTGGTGATGGGCGCCGAGCACGACACCATGGACCCGCGCCACATGGAGTGGATGGCCGAACAGATGCCCCGGGGTCGCTACCACCACTGTCCGGACGGCAGCCACCTCGCGATCGTCGACGACCAGGAGACCTACTTCGACGGGCTGCTCGGCTTCCTCCGCGACCTCGACGCCGGCTGAGCCCCGGCCCGGACCGATACCGATCCGGGCCGGGGTCACCCCCGTTCGAGCGTCAGAGACGGGCTTCGTATACGAGGTTGAACGGCGTCTCGCCGATCCGCCGGAACCGGGTGAAGCCGGCGTCGGTGCACAGCTGGTGGATCGCCTTCTCCCCGGCCTGGGCGCCCAGGGCGTAACCGCCCGGCTGGGACAGGGCGTTCGGCACGCACAGGAACGCGGAGAAGTTGTAGTAGACGCGGCCCACCGGGTTGAGGTTCTCCGCCACCGTGTCTCCGGCCGCCGGCTCGACGATCAGCCAGGCGCCTTCGGGTGACAGGACCGAGCGCACGTGCCTGGCCGCCCCTAGCGGGTCGCCCATGTCGTGCAGGCAGTCGAAGCTGGTCACCAGGTCGTAGTCGGTCCCCGTGAAGGCCTGAGCGCCCGCGACCTCGAAGCTCACCCGGTCGGCCACGCCCGCCTCGGCCGCCCGCTTGCCGGCCTCCCGGACCGAGCCGTCGTGGTAGTCGGAGCCGGTGAAGGTCGACGCGGGGAACGCCTGCGCCATCAGCACGGTGCTGGCTCCGTGCCCGCAGCCGATGTCGGCCACCCGGGCGCCCTCTTCGAGCCTGGCCTGGATGCCGTCGAGCGCCGGGATCCACTCGGCCACCAGGTGCGCGAGGTACCCCGGCCGGAAGAACTGCTCGCAGCCATGGAAGACCTGCTCGTCGTGCTCGTGCCAACCGACACCCGCGCCGGTCTTGTACGCCGTCTCCATCCGCGAGACGGCGGCCAGCGAGCCGAGGGCGAGCTCGAAGGCGCCGGGCATGAAGAGGGGGCCGTTCGCGTCGGTGAGCGCGAACGCCTTCTCCTCGGTCATCGAGTAGCTGTCGTTTGCCGAGTCGTACTCGATGTACCCACCGGCCGCCTGGCCGCGCAGCCACTCGGTGACGTAGCGGGCGTTCGTGCCGGTGCGTTCGGCGAGCTCGCCGGCTGTGGCCGGTCCGGTGGCGAGGGCGCGGTAGAGGCCGAGGCGGTCGCCCAGGACGACGTTGCCGGCCGCAACCGTGGCGCCGAGGTCGCCGGCGAACTGGCCGACGAACTCCATCAGCTTGTCGGTGTCGATAGCCATGGTGTGGATCCCTTCCAGAGGTGGATGCTTGGTGCCGAGAAGCCTCCGCTGCGGGGGTTGCAACCTGATTGCAAACGCCCGGTGCGACCATGCCGATCACAGGAGGTGAGGACGTGAGGGCACGAGCGGCCGATGCGTCGGGCCTCGTCGAGCGCGACGGCGTTCGCGTCGCCTGGCGGGCCTACGGAGAACCCACGGACGACGTGGACGAGCCCGCCGTGCTCTTCCTGCCGAGCTGGTGCATCGTTCCGTCGGAGGTCTGGAAGCTGCAGGTGCCCTTTCTGGCGCGGCACGCCCGCGTGGTCACGTTCGACCCGCGCGGCAACGGACTCTCCGATCGACCCCGAGAGCTCGCGGCGTACTCGCTGGAGGCCGAGGTGAAGGACGCCCTCGCCGTCATGGACGCGGCCGGCGTGCGGCGCGCCCTGCTCGTCGCTCTGTCGCGGGGCAACCAGGCCGCGCTGTCGCTGGCCGCGGACCACGGTGAGCGGGTCACCGGATGGGTCGCACTGGCGCCGTCCATCAGCGGGCTCGGCGAGCACCCCTCCGAACGCGCCGCGGCCTTCGCCCGGTGGGACGAGGACACGGGGGTCGACGACGGCTGGCTCCGCTACAACCGATGGTCCTGGGTGCGCGACCACCCGGGCTTCGTGGACTTCTTCTTCCGCGAGCTGGTGCCCGAACCGCACTCGTCGAAGCTGCTCGAGGACGTCATCGGGTGGGGACTGGACACCGACGGCGCCACGCTGGTCCGCTCCGAGCAGGCCCGGGATAGGCTCACGGCGTTCCCGGTCGCCGAGCTCTGTGCCCGCGTGGACTGCCCCGTGGTGGTCGTGCACGGTCTCGAGGACCACATCATCCCGCTGGACCATGGCGCGCGGCTGGCCGCGCTGACCGGTGGCCGGTTGGTGGCCTTCGAGGGCGCCGGACACGTGTCGAACGGCCGTGACCCGGTCGCCTTCAACCATGTCATCGCCGACCTGTTGCGGGGGATCCCGGCGCGCGAAGGGGTCCCGCACTGGGACGGTCCGGCGGTGGTGCGCGCCCGGCTCAGCACGCGGCGGGATGCGCCGCCTGCACTGGCGGAGGGGCATCGCGTCGGACGTGCGACGGCGTACGGCGAGGGGTCGCCGACGGCGGTTGCCCTCACGCCGGCCGACCCGGTGCTGGCCGAGGCGTGGGCCGCTCAGCTGCCCGGCATCGCGCGCCACCGGCCACTCCTCGTGGTCGACCATGACGTCTCGGAGCCGACCGAGCTGCTCGAGGTGCTGGCGGAGGCCGGGGTGACCGATCCAGTGCTCTTCGCGCCTCCAGGCGCCGGCGCCCTGGCCGAGGCTGCGACGCACGTGTCTGCGGGGCTCGGCGCGGTAGTGCTGGTCGAGGCTCCGGCGGCGCTGACCGAGCAGCCGGGCCTACTGGAGTTCTTCGCACACCGCCAGTCCGGTGCCCCGCCGTTCACGTCGGTCCCCGCGGCGCTCGCCCGGGCGGGGTGCTTCGAAGCGGAGGGCCGGCTGCCGCTGGTCGCCGTGGTCGACGACCCCCAGCGGCAGCTCAGCTTCCCGGTGGACACCCTGGTCACGGTCGAGGGCGGCGTGGGCACGGACCGCGCCGTACGTCCGGTGCGGCGGCGGCGTGAGCGACGCCTGCTCTACCTGTCCTCACCGATCGGGCTCGGCCACGTGCGGCGGGACGTGGCCATCGTCGAGGCCCTGCGTCTGCAGGTGCCGGACCTGCGGGTCGACTGGCTCTCGCAGTCGCCGGTCACGGAGTTCCTCGAACGCTCCGGCGAACGGGTCCACCCGGCCTCCGCGTGGCTGGCCAACGAGTCGGCCCACATCGAGTCGGAGGCCGGCGAGCACGACCTGCACGCCTTCCAGGCGATCCGGAGGATGGACGAGATCCTGGTCAACAACTTCCACGTCTTCGACGACCTGGTCCGCGAGCGGGAGTACGACGCGTGGATCGGCGACGAGGCCTGGGACCTCGACCACTTCCTGCACGAGAACCCGAGTCTCAAGCGGGCGCCGTTCGTGTGGATGACGGACTTCGTCGGCTGGGTGCCGATGCCCGACGGCGGCGAGTACGAGGCGGACCTCACCGCGGACTACAACGCCGAGATGGTCGAGCACGTCGCACGTTACCCGGGTCTTCGCGACCGCACTGTCTTCATCGGCGACCCCGACGACGTCGTCGCAGGCTCGCTCGGGCCGGGACTGCCGGACATCCGCGACTGGACCGAGCAGCACTTCGACTTCAGCGGTTACGTGATGGGGCCGCGCCCGGATGCGGCCGACCGTGCCGCGTTGCGCCGGCGGCTCGGGTACGACCCCGATGAGACGGTGTGCATGGTGTCCGTCGGTGGATCCGGCGTGGGGGAGCCGCTGATCCGCCGGGTCGTCGAGGCGTACGACGCGTGCCGGGCGAGGGTGCCCGCGCTCCGGATGCACGTGGTCACCGGACCGCGTCTCGACCCGCAGTCGGTCAAGGCCCCGGACGGAGTGATCGTGCACGGGTTCCTGCCCGACCTCGACCTCCACCACGCCGCCTGCGACATCGCCGTCGTGCAGGGCGGTCTGTCCACGACGATGGAGCTGACGGCGGCCGGCAGGCCGTTCCTCTACTTCCCGCTGCGGCGCCACTTCGAGCAGCAGGTCCACGTACGCCACCGCCTCGACCGGCACGGCGCGGGGAGGGCGATGGACTTCGACACGGCCGACCCGGGTGTCATCGCCGATGCACTGGTGGCGGAGCTCGAACACCCCCGCGACTACCTGCCGGTCCCCGAGGGAGGCGCGGAGCGCGCGGCGGCGCTGGTGGCCGAGGTTCTCTGAACAGCACGCTCGTGTACTCCCCGCCAGGAGCCCCTGGTCGCCTCGAGAAGCGGCCGGACCGCGGCGGTCGCCCGCTCCGGTTCACCCGCGGTCAGCCATGCGGCTGCGACCGCGTCGTACACGTCAGCACCGCCGACCCAGGCATGCCCCGGCGGCGCCTGAACTCCTGCCAGCAGCCGATCGGCCTCAGCCAAGCCCTCGCCCGTGGCGGCAGCGAGGGGCGCCAGGCAACGGAGCCGGTACGCCGCGCCCGCTTCGTCGCCGAGGGCGCTGAGCCCGGTGAGGCAGAACTCGGCGGCCTCGTCGGTGCGGCCGAGCTCGAGCAGCGTCGTGGCATAGGCGCCGGCCGCGGCCGCGAACCACCACGGGTGGTCGGCGGCGGACGTCTCCGCTACGGACCGGCGGCCGTCGTCCGTGGCCGCGTCGAGGTCGCCGGACAACCTCGCCAGCCAGCCCCGCTGGGCCCGGTAGAAACCGGTGTACGCGCCGTACCCCGTCTCACGGTTCACCTCGAGCGCCGCGTCGACCCGGCGGCAGGCCTCCGCCCAGTGACCCGAGGCGGCGGGCACCAGGGCCGACTCGAGCAGCGCCCACTGGGCCAGCCACGGGAAGCGGAGGTCGGTCAGCAGGGGGAGCAGCTCGTCGAGCACAACCTGCAGAGCCGCGGCATCACCGCAGTAGGCGTGGACGGCCTTGAGCCCGTCGAGCGATCGGGCCACCACCTCGGGGAACCTCGTCGCGCGTGCGGCAAGCACCCCTGACTCGGCCCGGATGCGGGCGTCCGTGAGCCGGAGCTGGGTGGCGTCCAGCACGGCCAGGCGGCTGCAGAAGATCGACTCGGCCACGGCGTCGCCCAGCTCCGCTGCGAGCCGCAGGCCCTGCTCGTTGTGCCCGACCACCTCCTGCAGCGGGCGGCGGCGCCCGACGGTGATGTCGCCGCCCAGCATCCGCGTGATGCGCATGCGTAGCCGCGGGTCGGCGGTGGAGCCGGCGGTCGCGCGGGCCGCGAGCACGTCGCGCTCGGCCGCGGCGAGGTCGGCGCGCACCTCGTTGACCCGCGCGCGCTCCAGCAGGACGGCCGCCCGCAGACCGGTGTCCTCGGTCGCTCCGGCATCGGCCTCGGCCAGGCCCAGCAGGACCAGCGCGTCGTCGAGTGCCGCGGCCCGCCGGGCCCGACGTCCGGCCTCGAGGTAGCCGCGCGCGGCGCGGCCGGGCTCGCCGGCCTCGTGGGCGTGCCGGGCCATCTGCTCCGGTCGGTCGGCCAACAGATCGGCGGCCCGACGGTGGTAGGCGAGTCCCAGCGGAGGCGGCACGGTCGCGAGCACGGCCTCCTGCACAAGGTCGTTGGCGAAGTCGTAGCCGGCTCCGGCCGGTGCCATCAGGCCGGCGCGGACCAGCTGTTCGCAGGTCAGCACCACGTCGATCTCCGGGCAGTCGACCAGCTGGGCTAGGACCAGCGGCTCGACCCTGGTGCCGAGCACGGACGCGGCCGCCACGACCCGGGCCGGCTCGGGCTCGAGCCGGCCGAGCTGCCCGACCACCGCCCCGGCGATGTCGTGCGGGAGCCCGGCCGTGCCGGAGGCGAGCGCCTCCAGGCTCGCCACGACACTGAGGGGGTGCCCGAGGCTTCGCGCCTGCACCTCGTCGGCGCGCTCGCCGAACCCGGCGGCCATGGCCAGAGCGCCGACCGCCGACGGCGGAAGCGGGCCGAGGAGCATGGGCGCGTCGACGGCCGTCAGATGGGCGAGCGCGGGAAGCGCCTCGGTGCGTGCCGCTGCGACGACGAGCACCGGCGACCCGGCCAGGCGAGCGGTCAGGTGGGCCACGAGGTCGGCGGTGACGTCGGCGGCGTCCTGGAGGTCGTCGAGGACGAGCAACACCGGCTGACGCTCGGCCAGACCCGTCACCACCGCAACCACCGCGTCGAAGGAACGACGGCGCGCGAGCTCATGGGACACCTCCGGTGGCGGATCGAGCCCGAAGAGCTCGGCCAGCTCCGGGAGCAGGCGTGCGCACGCGGGCAGATGACCGCCGAGCAGGGTCCGCAAAGTGGTCTCGGGGAGGGCGAGCAGGACTGGCCGCAGCACCTCGACGAACGGCTGCAGGAACAGCGAGCGCTCACCGGGGCGGCACCGGGTCGCGAGCACCAACCCGCCGCTCGACGTCGCCAGCGACGAGACCTCCTCGAGCAGCCGGGTCTTGCCGATGCCGGGAATGCCGGCCACCAGGATCAGTGACGGTTTCCCGGACGAGGCCGCCGACCAGGCACGGTCGAGCAGCCCGACCTCCTCCTCACGTCCGACGAGTGCCCCGGTACGACGAGCGGAGGCACGTGCAGGAGGCCTACCCGGCTGTTCGCCGCGAAGAATGGTGACGTGCAGCCGTTGGGTCTCCGGGTCTGGATCTGTGCCCAGCTCGTCGGCCAGGCGTGCCGCCAGCCCGGCGTACTGCTCCAGCGCCGCCGTCTGTCGCCCGTCGCGGACCAGGGCGATGATCAGGTCGCGGTGCGCTCGCTCGTCGTAGGGGTCGGCGTTGGTGGCCGTAGTGGCGCTCTCGCGGGCCAGCTCCGCCTGCCCGGTCGCGGTCGCGGCTGCGGCGAGGAGGTGGCGTGCGTCGCGGCGCAGCTCGGCGGCCTGTCGCCGCAGCCCGTCGGCCCAGGCGCCGCCACACTCCTCCGCGAGAGCGTTGTCGTCGCCGAGCAGATCGAGTGCCCGCGACGCGGACGCAAGGGCAAGAGTCGGTTCGAGGCGGCCCAGACGCGCCGCGGCCGAGACCACCAGCTCGCCGGCGAGGTCCACGTCGAGGTCGACCACGCGGCCGAGTGCGTAGGACGCGATGCCGGGCTCGACGAAGCCGTCGCCGACGACCTTGCGCAGCCGGCTGGCGAGCGTGGCGATGTTGCCCTGGGGGTCCCTCGGGGGTCCATCCGGCCAGATCGCCTCGACCAGGCGGTCGGTGGGGACCGGGGTGCCTCGGGCCGCGGCCAGCGCTGCGACGAGGACCCTGGCCTTGCGCGTGCCCAGGCGTGGCCCGGCGAGCTCCTGGCCGTCGTGGGTCACCCGTAGGTCACCGCAGACCGAAACCCGAACCGACACGTCGCGAGTATCCCGCGCCGATGCCCGCGCGGTAATCACTCGTGGGGACGAGTCACCCTTCGCAGACTGGGCGCATCATGTGGATCCACGGCTGACCTCGACTCGCGCCCGCGGCACCGCCCGGCGAGTCCTCGCACCGTCGCGAAGGCAGTACAGCATGTCTGCATCCCTGGCGCTCGCCGGCGAGCTCGAGGAGGCGCTGGCGACCACCCCGGGCACTGTGGTCGTCGCCTCGCACGACCGGTGGCTACGCCGGCGCTGGGACGGCGCGGAGCTGGTGCTGACGGCGAACTCCGTGCCTCAGCCCGGATCGCCGGGTCGGAGGGCGGCCAGCACGGCGAGCACTCGCCGGTGGTCGTCTTGCGCGCCGTGCAGCCCGAGCTTGCTGAAGATGCTCGCGATGTGGCTCTCGACGGTTTTCGGGCTGACGGTCAGCCGATCGCTGATCGCGGAGTTGGAGCGGCCCTCGGCCATCAGCGCGAGCACCTCACGTTCGCGGTCGGTCAGCACGGCGAGCGGGTCGGCCGCGGAGTCGCGGCGCATCAGGTGGCGGACGATCTCGGGGTCGAGCACCGTGCCCCCGGCGGCGATGGTCCGCAGCGCGCCGGTGAGGGTCTCCACGTCGAGCACCCGGTCCTTGAGGAGATAACCGAACCGTTCGGAGTAACGGTCCAGCAGCTGCGAGGCGAAGTGGGTCTCCACGGCCTGCGACAGCAGGAGGACGCCGAGATCGGGCATCTGCTCGCGGAGCTGCATCGCGGCCGCCGCCCCCTCGTGGGTGAACGTCGGAGGCATCCGGATGTCGATGATCGCCACGTCTGGAGCCGTGCGCACGACGGCCTCCACGAGCCCGACCGCGTCGGCCGCGGTCGCGCAGACCTCGACGCCTGACTCCTGAAGGAGGCGCGCCAGCCCTTCACGCAGCAGCCCCGAGTCGTCGGCGATCACGACTCGCACGGCAGCGCGGCTTCCACACGAGTGCCGACCGGCA
>DAINSL010000015.1:39719-47049 GCA_036741335.1 Nocardioides sp.
ACGATGATCGAGCCGACCGGCAGGTTCGCGGCGACCGACAGGGACCCGCCGAGGGCGGCGACCCGGTCGGCCAGTCCCTGGAGCCCGCTGCCCTGCGGGTCGGCGCCACCGACTCCGTCGTCGGTCACGGTCACGGACAGCTGCCGCGCGGCCGAGGACACGGTGATCGAGACCTCGTCCACCTGTGCGTGCTTGACGGCGTTGGCGACCGCCTCGGCGATCACGAACCAGGCCGCGCCCTCGACCCCAGGCGGGAATCGCTGGTCTACCACCTGGAGGTTGATCCGCAACGGCAGCCGGTCGCGCAGGTCTTCCACCGCCGCCCGGAGTCCTCCGCCGGCCAGCGCTGCCGGCTGGAGCCCGGCCGCGAGGTCGCGCAGCTCCTGGACGGTCAGCCCTAGGTGAGCGATCGCGCGGTCGACCTCGTCGCGCAGCACGGTGTCGGCCCCGTTGACGCGGGCGGACTGGAGCTGGAGGGCGATGGCGAGGATCCGCTGCTGGGCTCCGTCGTGGAGATCGCGTTCCATGCGGCGTCGTTCGTCGAGGTGGGCGCCGGCCAGCCGTTTGCGCGACTCCCGGATCTGCTCGACCTGCCGCGCCAGCTCGGCCCGGAGGCCGAGGTTGTCGATCTCGGTGGCGGCCTCGTCCGCGACCGCCGCCACGACGCTGCGCTGGGAGCACCGGGGGTCGAAGTCGATGCGGGCCGCCACGGACTCCCGGCGTACGACGTCGACAGCGTGCGTGTCCGGGACCGCGGCAAACCCGTCGGCCGTCACCCAGGTGTCGCCGTCCGCCGGGAACAGGATCCGGAGGCCCGGATCGCCGGTGGCGGCTGCCATCAGGACGCCGAGATCGGGGAAGGGCGCCGCGAGCCCGCTGCGGACGACCTGGACGGCGTCGAAGCGCCGGCGGTTGAACCGGCGGTCCACGCCGTTGCGAGCCCAGACGTACGCCGGCCGGGCCACGGCCACCGCCGCGAGCGTCGCCAGGATCGTGAGCCACTGGGACGACGGTCTGACCATCGGGATGCTCCGGGTGATCACGACCACCACCAGTGCGAACACCGCCAACACCGCACCGGACGCCAGGGCGTAGGCCGCCGAGTCGCTGACCACCCGCTCCACGTCGTACAGCCGGTACTTCACCACCGAGAGTGCCGCGCCGAGCACGAGCGTGACCACACAGGGCGTCATGATCCAGCCCGCTGCCGCGTCGTAGCCGGCGTACGAGACGGCGAATGACGCGACGAGACAAGGTGCCAGCGGCACCGCTCCGGCAACCAGCCACAGCAGCTGCTGGCGCTCCTCGCCGCGCGACCGACGGAAGGTCCGGACGAGGACCCACACCGAGGCCAGCAGACACAGACCGAGGACCAGGATCCCGACGAGCGACGCCGCGGCCATCGGCCCGGCGAGGGCCTTGACCGCCCAGGGACTGACCACGCCGTCTGGTCCCTCGGTGCGGGTGGACCTGAGCAGGGAGGCCAGCTGGAAGACCACCGCCGAGCCGATGGTGGTCAGGAGGAGCGCCGACGACAACCGCGACCTCGGCCGCAAGGTCGGCGTGAACTGCAGGCCGAGCGCCAGGAACATGAACCACCAGGCGAAGCTGCTGTCGTTGAAGACGGCCAGCAGCGCACCGCCGTGCACCTGGTCCGCGAAACCGCTCCACGCGAACGCCGTGCCCAGGCCGAGGAACGCCCACCCGGCAGCCTGGTGGAACGCGCGCCAGGTCAGGATCACGCCGACCACCCAGCAGGCGAGGATCGCGGCGACGTAGGGGATTCCCGAGGGGTCGAACGAGCCCGGGAGAGTGCTCAGGGTCAGTGCAGGAGCGATCGGCCAGGTTGCTGCGCGCGCCGCCGCGCGTAATGCCGCCTCGGAGCCCATCTGGTCATCGTGGCAGGAAATCCGGTCCGCGTACTCGGGGCCAGCCCTGATCCGAAGACCGGTGCCCGCCCGGTCGTGCCGGTCCACATCCGCGCACGACGCTTGCAGGACGAGCACCTCAACCTTCAAGGAGTCCTGTCATGGCAACCTCAACCGCACCGGTCCGGGCAGCATCGCGGACGTCACGCACGTCGGCGGCGAAGGCCGCCTCGGCGTCGGCCGTCCTGTTCGCCGTCGCGTTCTTCCTGACCGTGGCCACCGTCAACGTCCCGCACAAGGCGACGGATGCGGAGCTGCTGGACTGGTGGCAGAAGAGCGCGAATCTCAACGCCGGCATTGCTTCGGAGCTGTTCGCCATCGCCGCGGCCGTCCTGTTCATGGTCGTCATCAACTACTTCCGGTCGCTCACGATCCGGGCTCACGCGGGCCACGAGCACTGGACGGCATTCGCCCACTCGATGGGGACGGCCTTCGCCTGCACCCTGTTGGTCTCGAGCGCGCTGCGCGGTGTCGTCGGTCACCTCGTCAAGGTCCAGGACGAGCCCCTTCCCGGGCTCGATGTGCTCCGCTACACGACGGCGCTCAACTACTCGCTGATCGGCACCGCGACCATGGCCGTGTGCGCACTCGCGATCGGGGCTGTGTCCGTCGTGGTCATCCGGACGCAGGTCCTGGGCACCTGGGTCGGTTACGTCGGCGTGGTCTGCACGGCCGTGATCCTGATCGCTGTCTTCGCGCTGCTGGGCGCCCTGGCGATCCCGATGGCCCTCCTGTGGGCCGTGTGCCTCGCGGTGGCCATCTGGCGCCAGCCCGCGGCTCTGGTCTGACGAGGAGGGCGCTCGCCGGCTGCGTCACCCGCGGGGGAGGGGCAGCCCGAGCCGGTCGGCGAGCGCCTCGATCTCTTCGTCCACGGCAGCGGTCATTGTCTTCGTGAACGGCACGTCCTCGTGCACCGCGTCGACGAAGAGCCGGCCTGCCAAGCGGTCGGCGGTGGCGTCGAGCTTGCCGACCAACCGGTCGCCGTGGAGCACCGGCAGCGCGAAGTAGCCCCACCGGCGCTGGGCGGCCGGCTTGTACATCTCCAGGACGTAGTCGAACTCGAAGAGGTCCTCCATCCGCTTGCGGTCGCGGACGATCGCGTCGAAGGGCGAGAGCAGCGCGGTGCGACCGTGGAACGGCTGGTCGAGCTGGGCGGGGTCGACCCGCCACTCCCCGGGCGTGCCCTCCACGACCGCGGACTCACCGACGCGGCCGACGTGGATCGGCTCTCCGGGCAGCACCGTCCCCTTCGCGCGGGCGATGCCGAGGGCGCGGATCCGGCGCTGGTCGCGGATGTGTCGCGCCTCGTCGCGCGGCACCGCCTCGACCCCCGAGGGGTAGACGCGCTCGGCGAGGTCCCACAGGCGCTGGTTGCCGCTACGGCCGCTGATCGCGACCTCGCCGCGGCCGAGCAGGCATTCCAGCATCATCCGCACGTTGCGGTCGACGTTCCACCCGCTCGACCTCCACGGCACCTGAGCGGTCGCGTGGACGTCGCGGGACAGCATCGGCCCGTCGGCGTCGAGCGCGTCGAGCACCTCGTTGCGGAACAGCTCATTGGCCTCCAGCCAGTCGCGGGTGCTCTCCCAGGGCGGCCAGGCCTCCATCTCGGCGAGATGGAGCGGCAGGTCGGCCATCGGCCGGATCGCGTTGCCGTCGTCGTACAGGTCGCGTCCGGCGAGGGCGTCGTGGAGATCGGCGGGCTCGTACGCCGCGCCCATCCGCCCCCAGGCGACGAGGTCGGGCGCGGCGGCCACGGCTGCGGTCATGTCGACCGGGAGCGCCGTGAGGTGGTCGACCATGGTGACCAGGTCGGTGGGTCGGTCGCCCGCGAGCAGCTGGGCGCGGACCGCGATGCGCCGTGCCTCCCTACGCGACAGGCGGTGGACCTCGGTCATGGGCGCGAGGCTAGTGGTGCCGGCCGACATGTGCCGGTGGACGTGTACCGGTGGACGTGTGGTGCTGGTCACCCGATCGCGCGGGACCTTCTGCCCTTCGCCGGAGAACTGCTTGGCGAGAGCGTGGAAGCAGGTTTCCGGTTCGGGGAGCGACCCCGGACCTGTTCAGGAGGAGGAGCGTTCTGATGAAGGCACTCGTGTACCACGGTCCGGGCAAGAAGGCGTGGGAGGAAGTCCCGGATCCCAGGATCCAGCAGCCGACGGACGCGGTCGTCCGGGTCGACACGACCACGATCTGCGGGACCGACCTGCACATCCTCAAGGGCGACGTCCCCGCGGTGACCGAGGGACGGATCCTCGGCCACGAAGGTGTCGGCACCATCGTGGAGGTCGGCTCGGCGGTCACCACCCACGCGGTCGGTGACCGCGTGATCATCTCCTGCATCAGCGCCTGCGGCGCCTGCTCGTACTGCCACGAGGGCCTCTACGCCCACTGCCTGGCCGACGAGGGCGCCTCGGGCATCGGCTGGGTGTTCGGTCACCTGATCGACGGCACGCAGGCCGAGCTCGTGAGGGTGCCGTTCGCGGACAACTCGTTGTACCGGGTTCCGGAGGGCGTGTCCGATGATGCCGCTGTGATGTTGTCGGACATCTTGCCGACCGGCTTCGAAATCGGGGTCCGCTACGGCAAGGTCGAGCCGGGTGATGTGGTGGCCGTGGTGGGTGCCGGCCCGGTGGGGCTGGCCGCGATGATGACGGCCGGCCTGTACGGCCCATCGCGCGTGATCGCCCTCGACCTCGACCCGAACCGGCTCGACCAGGCCCTCGGCTTCGGTGCGACCGACGCGGTCAACAGCGCCGACCCCGACTGGGCGGAGCAGGTCAGGGCCATGACCGACGGGCTCGGCGTCGACGTCGCCATCGAGGCCGTAGGACTCCCGGCGACGTTCGAGGCGTGCACGAAGATCGTTCGTCCCGGCGGGTCTGTCGCCAATGTCGGCGTCCACGGGGCACCGGTGGAGCTGGCGCTCCAGGACCTGTGGATCGCCGACATCGCGATTACCATGGGCCTGGTCAGCACCTCGACCACGCCGATGCTGCTCAAGCTGGTGGCGCAGCACAAGCTGAAGGCGGAGAAGTTCGCCACGCACCACTTCTCCTTCGAGCAGTTCCTGGAGGCCTACGACACGTTCGGTTCCGCGGCCGACACGAAGGCACTGAAGGTCGTCATCAAGCGCTGACGCGACCGACGGACGGGGCGGCCCCGGAACTCGGTTGAGGACCGGGGCCGGATCCCGTTGACTGGTGGACCATGGAGATCACCTCAGGATCCGCCGTCCTCGCCGCCGAGTCGACCGGCACCGGCCCGGACGTGCTGCTCGTCCACGCCGGCGTCACCGACCAGCGCAGCTGGAAGCACGTCGTCGACGCGCTGCCTGGTCACCGCTGCCTGACCTACGACGCGCGCCGCTACGGACGAACGACGTACGAGCCGGAGGACGGGTGGTCGGCGGTGACCGACGCCGTCGCCGTCCTCGATGGGTACGACGTCGACCGGGCCGTCGTGGTCGGCGCCTCGATGGGCGGCAAGACCTCGGTCGACCTCACGCTGCTGCACCCCGATCGGGTCCGCGCGCTGGTGCTGATCGGCCCGGCCATCAGCGGCGCCCCGGACTCCGAGGTCGAGGACGGCGTCAAGCCGCTCGAGACGGCCCTCATCGCGGCGGACGGCGCCGCTGACCTCGACGAGGTCAACCGGCTGGAGGCGCACATCTGGCTCGACGGCCCGCTCACGCCGGAGGGTCGCGTGGGCGGCGAGCCGCGGGCGCTGTTCCTGGAGATGAACGGCATCTCGCTCGCTGCGGTCGACCCGGGGGACGACGACTCCGGGGTCGTGGCCTGGGACCGCCTCGGCGAGATCGGCGTACCCACGCTGCTGCTGGTAGGTGAGCACGACCTGCTCGAGATCCGCGAGGGCTGCGCCCACGCCGCCCGCGAGATCCCCAGGGCGCGGTTGGTCGAACTGCCCGGCGTCGCACATCTCCCGCACCTGGAGAACGACGAGCGCACGCTGGCCGAGATCACCGCGTTCGTCGAGGCTCTCTGACGGGACGGCGGTCCGCATCGCGGTCGCGCGCTGATAGGGTCGGCACCGCTCGACATCCTTTAACGATCCGTCCCGTGAGGCGGAGAAGGAGGTACGACGTGCCCCTGCGTGCGCCCGCTCTGCTCGTCCTCGAGGACGGCCGGACCTTCCGTGGCGAGACGTACGGCGCCCAGGGCGAGACCTTCGGCGAGGCGGTGTTCGCCACCGGGATGACGGGCTACCAGGAGACCCTCACCGACCCGTCGTACCACCGCCAGGTCGTGGTGATGACGGCTCCGCACGTCGGCAACACAGGCATGAACGACGAGGACCCGGAGTCCTCCCGGATCTGGGTGGCCGGTTTTGTCGTGCGCGATCCCGCACGAGTCCCGTCCAGCTGGCGCTCGCGGCGCTCCCTCGATGGCGCACTGCGCAGCCAGGGCGTCGTCGGCATCTCCGGCATCGACACCCGCGCCCTGACCCGGCATCTGCGCGAGCGCGGCGCCATGAGGGTCGGGATCTCCTCGATCGAGCTCGACCCGGAGGCCCTGTTGGCCCGCGTGCGCGCGTCCGGCGAGATGGCGGGAGCGAACCTCTCGACCGAGGTCTCGACCGAGGCGGCGTACGTCGTGCCGGCGGTCGAGACAGGTTCGACCAGCGGGAGCAAGCGGTTCACCGTGGCGGCGCTCGACCTCGGGATCAAGGCCAACACCCCGCGGATGATGGCCGAGCGTGGCATCGAGACGCACGTGCTGCCGGCCACCGCGACCCTCGACGAGGTGCTCGCCGTGTCGCCCGACGGGCTGTTCTTCTCCAACGGCCCGGGCGACCCCGCCGCGACGACCGCGCAGGTCGAGCTGCTGCAGGCGGCGCTGGAGCGGGGGCTGCCCTACTTCGGGATCTGCTTCGGCAACCAGCTGTTCGGCCGGGCGCTCGGGTTCGACACCTACAAGCTCGTCTACGGCCACCGCGGGATCAACCAGCCGGTCCTCGACCGCACCACCGGCAAGGTCGAGGTGACCGCCCACAACCATGGGTTCGCGGTCGCCTGGCCCGACGCTGTGCCGCTCGTCGACAGCGTCCGCACGCCGTACGGCGAGGCATCGGTCAGCCACGTCTGCCTCAACGACGGGGTGGTCGAGGGACTCGAGCTGCGACGGGACGGAGAGCTGGTCGCCTTCTCGGTGCAGTACCACCCCGAGGCCGCGGCCGGCCCGCACGACGCGGCGTACCTGTTCGACCGCTTCTGCGGGCTGATGGCCTCGGTCTCGACAAGCTCGACCAGCGGCACCGGAGTGGACGCCTGATGCCGAAGCGCACCGACATTTCCAGCGTCCTGGTCATCGGCAGCGGCCCGATCGTGATCGGCCAGGCCTGCGAGTTCGACTACTCCGGCACCCAGGCCTGCCGGGTGCTGC